>CAXTTP010000371.1:0-2710 GCA_964247195.1 uncultured Sphingomonadaceae bacterium | reverse complement strand
AGCCACAGCCAGGTCGCGCTGCCATGCGCCAGCTCGATCAGGCCGAGCAGGATCACGAACAGGGGCGCGTTCTCGATGAAGTTCGCCTGCGCGCGCATCCGCGCCATCAACGGCGTCACCCCGCCGTCCCCGGTCAGCACCTTGTGGGCGACGCGCAGTCGCGCGATCCGGACGCCGAGCCACAGGTTGAGGAGGACCGCGGCGGCGGCGACGGTGAGAGTGATCGGCAGGACGGTCATCGTGGCGGCTCCGCGCGGATCGTATCGCCACGGAGCCTTGCATGCGGCGGTGGCGCTTGCAACATCGGGCCAAATCGCTATAGGGCCATGCGCTCGCGACGAGCCCCCGGCCGCTTGGGTCCGCGGCCTGGAAGGGCCGTCGATCGATGCGGCGGGGGCTCGTCGCTTAGTTATTTGAACCGACCAGAACAGGTGCCGACATGGCCGTCCCCAAAAGAAAGACATCGCCGTCCAAGCGCAACATGCGGCGCAGCCACCATGCGCTCGTGCCCGCGCAGTTCCAGGAATGCCCCAATTGCGGCGAGCTGATGCGCCCGCACAACCTGTGCGTGTCGTGCGGCCACTATAAAGGCCACGAGATCGTACCGACCGAAGCCTGAGTCTTCGGCAAGTCGCGGAGAGTAGGACGTTGGCTAGCCCGTCGCGGATCGCGATCGATGCGATGGGCGGCGACGGCGGGCCATCGGTCATGGTCGCCGGCGCCGCATTGGCGGCCGGACGTCATCCCGAGCTCACCTTCTGCCTGTTCGGCAACGAGGCCGCGATCGCTCCCGAGGTGTCGCGCCATCCCCGCCTCTCCGGACGGGTCGAGATCGTCCATGTCGAGGGCGTGGTCGCCGGCGAGGACCGGCCGAGCCAGGCGATTCGCCGGGCCAAGACGACCTCGCTCGGCCTCGCCATCGCCGCCGTGAAGTCGCAGGACGCCGGCGCCGCCGTCTCCGCCGGCAATACCGGCGCGATGATGGCGATGGCGAAGCTCGCGCTCCGGACGATGGTGGGGATCGACCGGCCCGCGCTCGCCGCGCTGATGCCGACGCTGGGCGCTAACGACCTCGTCATGCTCGACCTCGGCGCCAATACCGAGTGCGACGCGCAGAACCTCGTCCAGTTCGCAGTAATGGGCGCGGCCTATTCGCGCACCGTGCTCGGCCTCGAGAGTCCGCGGGTGCGCCTCCTCAACATCGGCACCGAGGAGATGAAGGGCACCGACGAGCTCAAGGAGGCGGCCGCCGCATTGCGCGCCGCCGACTACCTGGCGATGCGCTTCGACGGCTTCATCGAGGGCGACCGGCTGGGGCGCGGCGAGGTCGACGTCGTGGTGACGGACGGCTTTTCCGGCAACATCGCGCTGAAGGCCGTCGAGGGCACGGCGCGGTTCATCGCCGATCTCATCCGCCGCTCGTTCACGAGCTCGCTGCGATCGAAGTTCGGCTTCCTGATCTCGCGGCCGGCAATGCACCTGCTGCGCGTCCACCTCGATCCCAACAACCATAATGGCGCCGTCTTCCTCGGCCTCAACGGCATCGTCGTGAAGAGCCATGGCGGCGCCGACGCGCAGGGCGTGGCGAACGCGATCGGCGTTGCCGCCAAGCTGGTCGCCGACGACATCACCCGCCGCATCGGCGAGGATCTCGATCATTTCCGCGCCCATGCGGCGGCGGCGACCGCGGCATGAGCGGACGCAGGGCGGCGATCGTCGGCAGCGGCTCGGCGCTGCCGAGCCGGCGCGTCTCCAATGCCGAGCTCGCCGAGACCGTCGACACCAACGACGCCTGGATCGTCGAGCGCACTGGCATCCGTTTCCGCCACATCGCCGGCGAGGGCGAGACGACCGCCTCGCTTGCCACCGCGGCGGCACGCGAGGCGCTCGCCGCGGCCGGCGTCGAGGCGACGGCTGTGGGCCTGATCGTGCTCGCCACCTCGACGCCCGACCAGACCTTTCCGGCCTCGGCCACCAAGGTCCAGGCCGCGCTCGGCATCAACGATTGCGTCGCGTTCGACGTGCAGGCGGTCTGCTCGGGCTTTCTCTACGCGCTGTCGGTCGCGGAGAGCATGATCCGCGGCGGCACCGCCGACACCGCGCTCGTGATCGGCGCCGAGACGTTCAGCCGCATCCTCGACTGGGAAGATCGCGCGACCTGCATCCTCTTCGGCGACGGCGCCGGCGCGGTCGTGCTGCGGGCCGAGGAGGGAGAGCGCGGCGTGCTGTCGGTCAGCCTCCATGCCGACGGTCGCCACAACCAGCTCCTCTACGTCGACGGCGGCCCGTCTACCACCGGCACCGTCGGCAAGCTGCGGATGCGCGGCCAGGAGGTGTTCCGCCACGCGGTCGTCAACCTCGCCGCGGTGATGGGCGAAGCGCTCGACCGCGCCGGGCTTTCGGTCGCCGACGTCGACTGGGTGGTGCCGCACCAAGCCAACCGCCGGATCCTCGACGCCACCGCGCGCAAGCTCGGCCTGCCACCGGAAAAGGTGGTCATCACGGTCGACCTGCACGCCAACACGTCGGCGGCATCGGTACCGCTCGCGTTCGATCTCGCCGTTCGCGACGGCCGCATCCGGCCCGGCCAGACGGTCGTGCTGGAAGCAATGGGCGGCGGCTTCACGTGGGGAGCCGCCGTCGTAAGGCTGTAATTCAACGTGCTCGAATCAGGGCTTTTCGACTGGCATCGGGCACGATATTGTCCGGC
>CAXTTP010000370.1:0-2719 GCA_964247195.1 uncultured Sphingomonadaceae bacterium | reverse complement strand
GGCTGCGCCCCGTCTCCGGGCGGCCGGCGGCCCCGACCGCCAGCCCGCCGGCCTATTTAGCCGCGATCTTCACCCCGATGTAGCGCGGGATACCCGCCCCACGCTGGATCAGCAGCAGCACGGTATCGCGCCTGGCCGCGCGCGCCGCCGCCACCGCCTCGCCAGCCTGCGCGACGGTGATCGTCGCCCGCTGGTTGATCGAGAGGATCACGTCGCCGCGCTGGATGCCTTCCTGGCCGGCATCGCTCGACGGATCGACCGCAGTCACGACCAGCCCGCGCAGCGTCGCCGGCAGGTTGAGCTGGCTGGCGAGCGACGGGGTCAGCGGCTGCAGCGACAGGCCCAGCGCGCTGCGCAGCGCCGGCGGCGCCTGCACCGCGCCACCGCCGCTACCGCCCTGATCGTCGTCGTCGCCGTCCTGGCCGCCGGTGGCGGCGGCGAGCTGGTCCTCGGGCGGACGCTCGCCGACGATCGCGGTCACGGTCTGCGGTCGGCCGTTGCGGATCAGGTCGATCGGCACGCGCGATCCGATCGGCAGGTTGGCGACGATGTAGCTCAGCGTCGAATCGGGCGTGACGTCGACATTGTTGACGCGCACGATCACGTCGCCCTGCTGGATCCCGGCGCGCGCCGCCGCCTGGCCCGGCTCGATACGCGCCACGATCGCGCCGCGGTTCTTCGGCAGGCCGAGGCTGTTGGCGATGTCCTCGGAGACGTCCTGGATGCCGACACCGATATAGCCGCGCTTGATCTTGCCGCCGCTGCGCAACGTCTCGATCACCGGCCGCGCCTGCTCGGCCGGGATGGCGAAGCCGATGCCGACATTGCCGCCGGTGGGCGAGAAGATCGCGGTGTTGATGCCGATCACATTGCCCTCGAGATCGAACATCGGGCCACCCGAATTGCCCTGGTTGATCGAGGCATCGGTCTGGATGTAGCGGTCGTAGGCGCCCGAGCCGATATTGCGGTGGATCGCCGAGATGATGCCGGCGGTGACGGTGCCGCCAAGACCGTAGGGCTGGCCGATCGCCACGACCCAGTCGCCGACCCGGGCGCGGGTCGAATCGCCGAACTGCACGAACGGCAGGTTCTTCGCGTCGATCTTCAGCAAGGCCAGATCGGAGGCGATGTCGCGGCCGATCAGGCGCGCCTTATATTCCTTGTGGTCAGTGAGCGTGACGGTGATCGACTCCACCGCCGGAGCGGTGGTCGTGCTGCCGCCCTGGGGAGCGCCCGAGACGACATGGTTGTTGGTAACGACATAGCCGTCGGGCGAAATGATGAAGCCCGAACCGAGCGACGTCGCGTCGCGCGTGACCGGCCGGCCATCGTCCCCGCCGCCCGCTCCGCCGCCGCCGAAGCGCCGGAACAGATCGTCGAACGGCGTGCCGGCGAAAGGATTGCCGCCGCCCTGGTTCACCTGCACCTTCTGCGTCGTCGAGATGTTGACCACCGCGGGAGCGAGCTTGGCGGCGAGATCGGCGAAGCTCATCGGCGCGCCAGGCCGCGGCACCGCGGACGGGACCGTGCCCGGAGCATTCTGGGCGACCTGCGCTCCCAGCGGCTGCTGCATCGTCAGGGTGGCGGCAGTCCCGCCGGCGAGCAGCGCTGCGGTAATGGCATAGGCGTAACGCACGATCGAAGGTCTCCTCAACATTCGGGCCCGCGAACCGGCCCGCGCGGGCGGGCGGACGCTGGGGAAGAGCGGCTGAACGGGATTTGAATGACAGCGCGCGTCACTTGCCCCTGCCTTTGAACTCGCGCAGATACTCGTTGTCGGGCGACAGGATCACGTTCGCCGTGCCCGGCGCTTCCATCCCATCGGTGCCGAAGGTCACGCGGTAGGACTGCATCGCCCGGTAGAAATCGTAGAAGTCGGGATCCTTGCCGAAGCTGTCGGCATAGACCTTGGCGGCGGCCGCATCGGCATCGGCGCGGATGATCTGCGCCTGCTTGGCGCCCTGGGCGCGGATCGTCGAGGCCTGCTGCTCGCGCGCGGTGCGCATCCGCTCCAGCGCGGAGTCGAGCGGCGTGCCGTCGGGCAGGTCGGCGCGCTTGATCCGCACATCGACGATCTCGGCGCCATATTGCCGCGCGACGCGGGTGAGGCCGGCCTGGATATTGTCCATCAGCTGGCCGCGCTCCGGGCTCAGCAGCGCCGCAAACGGCCGCTTGCCGAGTTCGTTGCGCAGCGCCGAGCCGAGGATCGGGCGGAGCGCCTCGCCGACGCGCTTCTCGCTGCCGGCCGAGATGTACATCTGCAGCGGGTTGACGATGCGGTAGCGGGCATAAGCATCGACCTCGAGGCGAAGCTGATCGGTCGACAGCACCGACTGGCGCTCCATGTCGAAGTCGAGGACGCGCTTGTCGATCCACACGATCTGCTCGAGAAACGGCCAGCGCGCGATCAGCCCGGCGCCGGTGCGGCCGAATTCCTGGTTCGCCTTGTAGCCGTTGATGACGCGGACAGGCTGGCCGAGGCGGACGATCAACGCCTGCCGCGTCTCCGGCACGACCGAGAACACGCTGGCGCAGACGATCACCAGCGCGATCGCCACGAACGCCCAGAGCAGCGGGTTGCGGGTGAGGCGTGCGACCATCTGGTTCACTTCGCCGCCGTCCCGCGCTGGATCTGCGGCAGCGGCAGATAGGGGGTGACGCCGGGCGCCTCGATCACCGTCTTGTCGGTCTTGGCCAGCACCTTCTCCATCGTCTCGTA
>CAXTTP010000369.1:0-2721 GCA_964247195.1 uncultured Sphingomonadaceae bacterium | reverse complement strand
GCTGAGCGCGGCCGACCAGGCGCGGCTGGCGGGCGAGCTCGGCGTTCCCGTCGCCGCCGCCAACCGCTGGTCGCAGGCGCTCGATCTCGCCGCCGAACGCGGCCAGGCCGGCACCGTCGCGCTGCTCGCCGCGGCGGGCATGCAGACGCGGAGCTGGGCGGCGGTGCCGCCGGCTTACCTCTATCATATCGTCGCGGCACTGCGCCGGGTCGGGCGCGAGGGCGATGCGCGGATGATCGCTGCCGAGGCGATGAGCCGGACGTGACCGCGGCCGCGAGCTTGGCCCCGTCCGAAGATGGTGCGCTGATCGGCCGCTTCCTCGAGATGATGGCGGCCGAGGCCGGCGCCGCCCGTAACACGCTGATGGCCTACGGATCCGATCTCGGCGCCGCCTCGACGGCGCTGGAGGGCCGCCTCGCCGCCGCCACGCCCGACGATCTCGCCGGGCTCGGCGGGGCATGGATGGCGCTCGCGCGGAGCAGCGTCGCGCGCAAGTCGGCCGCGCTCCGCCGCTTCTTCCAGTTCCTTGCCGAGGAGGGGCATCGCGACGACGATCCGTCCGCCGCGCTGCCGCGTCCCGGCGCGTCGCGCACGCTGCCGAAGACGCTCGATCATGGCGAGATCGACCGGCTGTTCGCCGAGCTGGAACGGCGCCTCGAGGCGCGCGGCGCGGCCGGCGACGTCCGCCTCGCGGCCCTGGTCGAGCTGCTCTACGGTTCCGGCCTGCGCGCCACCGAGCTCGTCTCGCTGCCGCGGCGCGCGCTGCGGCCCGACCAGCCCTACGTCATCCTGCGCGGCAAGGGCGGGCGCGAGCGGCTGGTGCCGATATCGGACCGGGCGCGCGCCGCCGTCGCCGCCTGGAGCGCGCTGGTGCCGGGCGATGCCGCCTGGCTGTTCCCGTCGGGCAAGAAGCATCTGAGCCGCGTCCGCCTCTACCAGCTGCTCCGCGCGCTCGCCGCCGATGCCGGCGTGCCGCCCGAGCGGGTCAGCCCGCACGTGCTCCGCCACGCTTTCGCGACGCACCTCTTGGAAGGGGGCGCGGACCTGCGCGCGCTGCAGATGCTGCTCGGGCATGCCGACATCGCGACGACGCAGATCTATACCCATGTCGACAGCCGCCGGCTGGTCGAGCTCGTCAACAGCCGCCATCCGCTCGCCGATGCACCGGCGAAACGGACGCGCGTTGACGATGCTATCGCGCCGGCCTAGGGGGCCGCGCTTATGGTCAGCTTCCTCGACTTCGAGAAACCCATCCAGGAACTTCAGGGCCGCGTCGCCGAGCTGCGCGAGACTGCCGAGAACGGTTCGATCGACATCAGCCCGGAGGTCGCGCGGCTGCAGGCGAAGTCCGACAAGCTGCTGCGCGACACCTATGCCCGGCTCACGCCGTGGCAGAAGACGCAGGTCGCCCGTCATCCCGAGCGCCCCCACTTCAAGAATTACGTCGCCGGCCTCGCCGAGGGTTTCATCCCGCTCGCCGGCGATCGTGCCTTCGCCGACGATCTCGCCATCATCGGCGGCTTCGCGCGGATCGGCGGCCGGCGCGTGATGCTGATCGGCCACGAGAAGGGCGACGACACCGCGACCCGCCTCAAGCATAATTTCGGCATGGCGCGGCCCGAGGGTTACCGCAAGGCGATCCGGTTGATGAAGCTCGCCGATCGCTTCGGCCTGCCGGTGGTGACGCTCGTCGACACCGCGGGCGCGTTCCCCGGCGTGCAGGCCGAGGAGCGCGGCCAGGCCGAGGCGATCGCGCGCTCGACCGAGGCGTGCCTCGCGCTCGGCGTGCCGCTCGTCGCGGTGGTGGTGGGCGAGGGCGGGTCAGGTGGCGCGGTGGCGCTCGCCGCGGCGAACCGCGTGCTGATGTTCGAGCATGCCGTCTATTCGGTGATCTCGCCCGAGGGCTGCGCCTCGATCCTCTGGCGCACTGCCGACAAGGCACCGGACGCCGCCGAGGCGATGAAGATCACCGCCGCCGACCTCAAGCGGCTCGGCGTAATCGACCGCATCGTGCCCGAGCCGGTCGGCGGCGCGCATCGCGATCCGGCCGCGGCGATCGCGGTGCTCGCCAGTGCGATCGGCGAGGAGCTCGATGCGCTCGCCGCGCTGGATGCGACGGCGCTCCGGGCGGCGCGGCGCGACAAGTTCCTCGCGATCGGCTGATCGGCGCCGGAGCGGGACGACGGCACGCATAAAGGCGGTTGCACCCTGCAGCGGCAGGGCGAATAATCTACTGGCAATCGGGAGTAACGATATGCCGAAGATCAGGAACGGACCGATCGAGCCCCAGGAACTGAGCCCCAGCCGGGTGGAGGGCGCCATCGAGATGGACGCCGCGCCGGTACGCCAGATGGGTGCCGAAGCGGCCAAGTCGCTGGATCAGCTCCAGCAGGGCACGATCAAGACCGGCAAGTAACGGCGCGGGTTACGATCGAACCGACTTGTGCTTGCTGTCGGTCGATTCGCCGTCGACGTTGACCATAGGCGGTAGATGCGGCCAGAGTTTCAGCGCATGGAAAAGGGCGGCGGAACCGGGTTCCGCCGCCCTCCTATTGCCAGCAATAATTGCGGCAATCAGACCTTCATGTTGGTCGTGACGTTGTTGAAGGTGTTGGTCAGCTGCTTGCCCAGGCTGGACATGGCAGTGATCGCGGCGACGGCGATCAGGGCAGCGATCAGGCCGTACTCGATCGCGGTCGCGCCCTTGCTGTCCTTCAGCAT
>CAXTTP010000368.1:0-2727 GCA_964247195.1 uncultured Sphingomonadaceae bacterium | reverse complement strand
ACATGAACATCCACGAGTATCAGGCGAAGGAGTTGCTGGCGAAGTTCGGCGTTCCGGTTCCGGCGGGGATCGCGGCGATGAGCGTCGAGGAGGCTGTGGCGGCGGCGGCGCAGCTTCCCGGTCCGCTTTACGTGGTGAAGGCGCAGATCCACGCCGGCGGCCGCGGCAAGGGCAAGTTCGTCGAGCTTGGGGCCGATGCGAAGGGCGGCGTGCGCCTTGCCCGGACGCCCGAGGAGGTGCGTGCGGCGGCGGCCGACATGCTCGGCAACACGCTGGTGACGATCCAGACCGGCGAGCATGGCAAGCAGGTCAACCGCCTGTACGTGACCGACGGGGTCGACATCGAGAAGGAGTTCTACCTGGCCTTGCTGGTCGACCGGGCGAGCGGGCGGATCGCGCTGGTCGCCTCGACCGAGGGCGGGATGAGCATCGAGGACGTGGCGCACGAGGCGCCCGAGAAGATCCACACGATCGCGATCGATCCGGCGACCGGCTTCCAGCCGCATCACGGCCGCGCCGTGGCGGCGGCGCTGGCGCTTTCGGGCGATCTGGCGAAGCAGGCGGCGTCGGTCGCCTCGAAGCTCTACGACGCGTTTATCGGCACCGATGCGGCGCAGATCGAGATCAACCCGCTGGCGGTGGCGGGAGGGCGGCTGATGGTGCTCGACGCGAAGGTCGGCTTCGATCCGAACGCGATGTTCCGCCACAAGGATCTGGCGGCGTTGCGCGACCTGACCGAGGAGGATCCAATGGAGGTCGAGGCGTCGCGATACGACCTTGCCTACATCAAGCTGGACGGCGACATCGGCTGCATGGTCAACGGCGCCGGCCTGGCGATGGCGACGATGGACATCATCAAGCTCAACGGCATG
Source organism: uncultured Sphingomonadaceae bacterium (assembly GCA_964247195.1). Taxonomy (GTDB): domain Bacteria; phylum Pseudomonadota; class Alphaproteobacteria; order Sphingomonadales; family Sphingomonadaceae; genus JAQGLK01. The sequence continues at coordinate 1,855 of CAXTTP010000368.1, read as the reverse complement.
TTCCCGGCCAACTTCCTCGACGTGGGCGGCGGCGCATCGAAGGAGAAGGTGACCGCGGCGTTCAAGATCATCCTGGCCGATCCGGCGGTGAAGGGCATCCTGGTCAACATCTTCGGCGGCATCATGAAGTGCGACATCATCGCCGACGGGATCGTCGCGGCTGCCCGCGAGGTGAACCTGTCGGTGCCGCTGGTGGTGCGGCTGGAAGGCACGAACGTCGAGCAGGGCAAGGCGATCCTCGCCGGATCCGGCCTGCCGATCGTCTCCGCCAACGACCTCGGCGATGCCGCCCGCAAAATCGTCGCCCAGGTCAAGGAAGCAGCGTGAGCGGCGCCGTCCGCAGGAGCAGATAGGCGGCCAGCGCCGACAGGAGCGAGCCGCCCAGTACGCCGAGCTTGACCTCGTCGACGAGCGGAGGCGCGCCGGCAAAGGCGAGCCCGCCGATGAACAGGCTCATCGTGAAGCCGATCCCGCAGAGCAGGGCGACGCCGTAGACCTGCCGCCAGCTCGCGCCGGCCGGCCGTTCGCCGAAGCGGCAGGCGACCGCGATCCGCACGCTCGCGAACACGCCCGCCTGCTTGCCGAGGAACAGGCCGGCGGCGATGCCGAGCGGCACCGGCGCGACGAGCTGGCTCGCGCCGATGCCGGCGAGCGACACGCCGGCATTGGCGAAGCCGAACAGCGGCACGACCAGATAGGCGACCCACGGCTGGAGCGCATGTTCGAGCCGGTGCAGCGGCGAACGGGGATCGTCCGGCCGGCCGGGGCTGCCGCGGATCGGGATCGTCGCGGCGGCAAGCACGCCGGCGACGGTGGCATGCACGCCGGAGAGATAGACCGCCACCCACAGCCCCGCCGCGAGCACCAGATAGGGGGCGAGGACGACGACGCCGCGCCGGTTGAGCAGCGTCATCGCCGCCAGCAGCGCCGCCGCGACGGCGAGCGCCGCCGGGTCGAGCCCGGTCGCGTAGAAGAGGGCGATGATCGCCACCGCGCCCATGTCGTCGACGATCGCGACGGTCGTCAGGAACAACTTGAGCGAGGCAGGCACACGCCGGCCGAGCAGCGCCAGCACGCCGATCGCAAAAGCGATGTCGGTGGCGGACGGGATCGCCCAGCCCGCGCGCAAGGTGGGGTCGCCGCCGGCGACGAGCAGGTAGATCGCCGCCGGCACGGCCATTCCGCCGAGCGCCGCGACGAACGGCAGCCGCCGATCCGAAGCGCGCGCGAGATGGCCGTCGAGGAACTCGCGCTTGATCTCCAGACCCACGAGCAGGAAGAACAGGGCCATCAGGCCGTCGTTGATCCAGTGGTGCACGCTGAGCGGCCCGGCCTTTGCCTCCAGCAAGTGGAAATAGCCGGGCCCGAGCCGGCTGTTGGCGACGAGCATCGCCAGCGCCGCCGCCGCCATCAGCAGCACGCCGCCCGCCGCCTCGCTGCGCAGGAACGTACGCAGCGCCGATGCGAACGGACGTGCCACGGCGGGGCTCAGCGGACCATGAAGCGCACGCGGTCGACGGCGTGGCCGCCACCGTCGAGCAGCGCAAGCAGGTGCGGCCCCGGTCCGGCCAGCACCATCGGCGACGCATCGGCGGCACCGAGATCGTGGCCGTCGAGCAGCATGCGATCCTCGGCGCTCGCGCCGGCGACGGCGACGCGGATGCGCTGGCGGTCGAGCGGGATATCCGGGTCGAGCGCATAGACGGCGCCGGAAACCGGTCCGGTGATGCGCGGCCGTCGCGCCGTCGGCGGCGCCAAGGCGACGCTCGCCTGGCCGGTGCCGCGGAGGAAATATTCGCGGCGCGGCGGCTCGCGGGCGTCGGCGAAGGCGACCCTGCGCTGCTCCACTCCCGCC
>CAXTTP010000367.1:0-2753 GCA_964247195.1 uncultured Sphingomonadaceae bacterium | reverse complement strand
GCTATAAGTGGGACGACGGGCTGTGGACGCTGGGGCAGGGCTACGCCGCGCACAGCGCCAACCCGTCCGGCCCGCATGTCGTCGCGATCGACTATGGTCTCAAGCGCAACATCCTGCGCAACCTCGTGGCCGCCGGCGCGCGGGTGACAGTGGTACCCGCGACCGCGACCTTCGAGGAGGTGATGGCGCACGCACCCGACGGCGTGTTCCTCTCCAACGGCCCCGGCGATCCGGCGGCAACCGGCGAATATGCGGTGCCGGTGATCCGGCAGCTGCTGGCGATATCGAAGCCGATCTTCGGGATCTGTCTCGGCCACCAATTGCTCGGGCTCGCGGTCGGGGCGCGTACCTCGAAGATGCACCAGGGCCACCGCGGCGCCAACCATCCGGTCAGGCGCACCGCCGACGGCAAGGTCGAGATCACCAGCATGAACCACGGCTTCGCGGTCGAAGCGGCGAGCCTGCCGGCGAACGCCGAGCCGACCCATGTCAGCCTGTTCGACGGCTCGCTGGCGGGCCTGCGGCTGACCGACAAGCCGGCCTTCTCGGTGCAATACCATCCCGAGGCTAGCCCCGGCCCGCAGGACAGCCACTACCTGTTCGAGCAGTTCGTCGGCGCGTTGCGCGGCGGCGGCTCGTGATGGTCGCCTCGTCGGAAACGGAGGGAATGTCCATCCCTAGCGGATTTGTGTTCGAAACGCTTCATCGCTCTACTCCCGTCCGCAATCGGTCATGGGAGCTTGTCATGGGCATCAAGGCGACTATTCGAACACTGCCAGTGCTGGGATCGCTTTTGCACAGGCTTTTTCCCGATGCGCTTCGGGAAAGCTTCACGAACTCAGCCGAATATTGGGAAAGGCGCTACCGGGAGGGCGGCAATTCCGGCGCGGGATCCTATAACCGGCTCGCGCGGTTCAAGGCGGAGTTTCTCAACCGGTTCGTTCGTGAAAACAACCTAAGCTCGGTAATAGAGTTCGGCTGCGGAGACGGCGCGCAGCTCGAGCTGGCGGAATATCCCTCGTATGTCGGTGTCGACGTATCGGCCTTTATACTCGAAACCGTGCGGAAGAAGTTCGCTGGCGGGCAGCGCTACCGGTTCATCCACAGCTCGGACGTCGGCCCCGCCGACAAGGCCGAGCTCAGCTTGTCGCTCGACGTGATCTACCATCTGGTGGAGGACGCGACGTTCGACGCCTATATGCGCGACCTGTTCGAGGCCGGTACGAAATGGGTGATCGTCTACGCCAGCAACGAGGACAAGCCGTGGCCGAACCCGCACGTGCGGCATCGTCATTTCCAGGGATGGGTTGAACGCAACCGTCCTGATTTCCTGCTGGATCGTCATGTCGCCAACCCCTATCCGTGGGACGCCGACGATGTGGAGAACACCTCGTTCGCGAGCTTCTACGTGTTCCGCAAAACGTGAGCCGGGCGGTCCCGGCGCCGTCAGCCGGCCTTCGCCGTGCAGGGGAAGGCTCAAGGTAGCATAATGCCCAAGCGTACCGACATCTCCTCGATTCTCATCATCGGCGCCGGCCCGATCGTCATCGGGCAGGCGTGCGAGTTCGACTATTCGGGGACGCAGGCGTGCAAGGCGCTCCGCGAGGAGGGCTATCGCATCATCCTCGTCAATTCGAACCCGGCCACGATCATGACCGATCCGGACATGGCCGACGCGACCTATGTCGAACCGATCACGCCGGCGATCGTGGCCAGGATCATCGAGAAGGAGCGGCCGGATGCCGTCCTGCCGACGATGGGCGGGCAGACCGCGCTCAACACCGCGCTCGCCTTGTTCAACGACGGCACGCTGGCGAAATATGGCGTGCAGATGATCGGCGCCGATGCAGTGGCGATCGACAAGGCCGAGGACCGGCTCAAGTTCCGCCAGGCGATGGACCGGATCGGTCTGGAGAGCCCGCGATCCGACGTCGCCCACACGCTTACGGAGGCGCTCAACGCACTGGACATGATCGGCCTGCCGGCGATCATCCGGCCGAGCTTCACGATGGGCGGCACCGGCGGCGGCATCGCCTATAATCGCGACGAGTTCGTCAAGATCGTCACCGGCGGGCTCGACGCCTCGCCGACCACCGAGGTCCTGATCGAGGAATCCGTCCTCGGCTGGAAGGAATATGAGATGGAGGTGGTGCGCGATCGCAACGACAACTGCATCATCGTCTGTTCGATCGAGAACGTGGATCCGATGGGCGTCCACACCGGCGATTCGATCACCGTCGCGCCGGCGCTGACGCTGACCGACAAGGAATACCAGATCATGCGCAATGCGAGCATCGCAGTGCTGCGTGAAATCGGCGTCGAAACAGGCGGTTCGAACGTCCAGTTCGCGGTCAATCCGAAAGACGGCCGGCTCGTCGTGATCGAGATGAACCCGCGCGTCTCGCGCTCCTCGGCGCTCGCCTCGAAGGCGACAGGCTTTCCGATCGCCAAGGTCGCCGCCAAGCTCGCGGTCGGCTACACGCTCGACGAGATCGACAACGACATCACCGGAGCGACGCCCGCCAGCTTCGAGCCGACGATCGATTATGTCGTCACCAAGATCCCCCGCTTCGCCTTCGAGAAGTTCAAGGGGGCCGAGCCGTTGCTGTCGACCGCGATGAAGAGCGTCGGCGAAGTCATGGCGATCGGGCGCAATTTTCACGAAAGCTTGCAAAAGGCGCTGCGTGGCCTTGAAACCGGATTGGCGGGCCTGAACATCGTCGACCGGCTGGCCGGTGCCCCCCGCGCCGCGA
>CAXTTP010000366.1:0-2756 GCA_964247195.1 uncultured Sphingomonadaceae bacterium | reverse complement strand
CGCCGCCGCCGGCGGCAGCACCAGCGCCGCGCCCAGCGCCGCGCCCATGAATGGCCCAGTGCAGGGCGTCGCGATGAAGGCGGCGAGCGCGCCGGTCCAGAACGCGCCGGCGGTCCCGCCCGATGCGGCGAGCGCGCCGCCGCCGGCCAGCGTCGGCAGCTCGAACAGGCCGGCGAGGTTGAGCGCGATCGCCGCGACCAGCAGCAGCAGCAGCAGGATCACGCGGGGATCCTGGAGCTGGAACGCCCAGCCGGCCGCACCCCCGCCCGCCCGCAGCACGAGCAGCAGCCCGCCGAGCGCGACGCAGACGAGGATCACGCCGAGGCTGTAGGCGACCGCTTCGACCCGCGCCGTCCGCTCGTTGCCGCCGGCTCGCGCGAGGCTCATCGCCTTCAGGCTGAGGATCGGGAACACGCACGGCATGACGTTGAGAAGCAGGCCGCCGAGGATCGAGCCACCGAGCGCGGCGAGGAACAGCATCATGCCGCCGCCCGGGCCCGTGCTCGCCGCCACTGCGCCGGGGGTGGCGGTGAGCAGGACGCCGCGTCCGTCGGCCAGCTTCAGCACGCCCTCGATCCTGCCGAGCTTGGCGACGCCGTCGCGCGCCTTGGTCTCGATCGTCAGCATGTCGCCGTTGCGCGCCGTCGCCTGCGGCGCGGCATAGTCGATCGCGTCCTGGCTGAGCGGGAAGAAATAGGGCTGGTCGGAAGGGGTCGCGGCCGGCAGCGGCACGCCGATGCGGACCTTGCCGTCGGCGACCGCGAAATGCGCCGGGCTGCCGAGCGGCCGCGGCAGCGCCGCGCGCCAACGATCGAAGTCGGCATTGCGAGCAGGATCGGCGGCACCCGTTCCCACCACCAGATCCGTCGCGATCTCGCCCGTCTCGGGCACGCAGATCTCGCGCGTGCAGGCCAACCAGTCCAGCTTCGCACGGATCGGCAGCCGGGTGCCGGCGACGAGACCCGCGGGCACCGTCAGCTCGACGAGATGGGCATAGTCGCTCTCATAGACATAGTTCATCAGCCCCGCGATCACGAGCGTGCCGGGCACCGGAAAGGCGAGCGGGCCGGCGCGCAGGCCGGCGGGGAGCTTCCAGTCGACCAGCGTCTCGACGCCCGCGTCGCCCGGATTCTTCCAATAGCCGTGCCAGCCTGGCGTGGGGTGCATCGCTACCGCCAGCGTGATCGTCGTCCCCGGCGCCGGCTGCGGCGTCTCGGCGACGAGCGTCGCGGCGATGTGGGTCGAAGGCGCGGCGGCCACCGGACCGGTGGCCAGCATGGCGGCGATCAGGACGAAGAGGATGCGGATCATCGCCGCGCTATAGCATCGCCGATGCGCGCACGCATGAGGGAAGCGGCGGGTGCGCGATCAGCGTGTCTCGAACGCACCGATGCCCTTGGCCAGCTGGTTCTGGCCGAGCTTCAGCGGCTCATGGCTCCAGTCGGCCACGAACACGGTCGGCCAGGTCACGCCCGGCGCGAGCGACGCCTTGTTGCCGGCGACGACCAGCCCCGCGGACGGGTTGTCGCGCGCCTCGGCGGCGACGGTCACGAAGGCGGAATGGTTCTCCTTGTCCTTGCCCTGGACGAAGATGTTGCCGGTGATCGTGCCGACCGAGCCTGCCGGCAGGTCGATCATATAGTTGGTGCCGTGGCCGGCGGTATCGTCGAAGCTCGAATCGCTCACCTCGATCCGGCTTGCCCGGCTCTTCACGTAATGGCCGCCCTGCCCGCGCTCGAAGCGCGAGCGGGTGACGATCAGCGCGCCGTAATGGCCGATATAAAGTGAATGCGCGCAGCCCGAGGCCTTGGCGCAGCTGCCGAGGCCGGTGAAGGTCGAGCGGTCGACGCGGATCGTGGAGGCCGGATCGTCGGCCGAGAGGATGCCCTCCTCCGAATCGCGGAACAGCGCGTTCATCACCGTCAGCGGGCCCTTTTCCAGCCGGATGCCGGCACCGTTGCCGTCGGCATCGCGCATGTTCTGGAAGGTGATGCCGTCGACGGCGGCGTCGCGCCCGCGCAGCACCAGCGCCGCCTTGCCCTCGCAGATGCCGCCGTCGAACACGACGCTGCCGGGCTGGATCGCGCGGAACGCGACGCGGCCCGTCTCGACGACCGCGCACTGCCGATAGAGGCCCGGCGCAATCAGGATCGTGCCGTCGCCGCCGCCGATCGACTTCACCGCCGCGTCGAGGCGATGGAAGCGCTTGCCGGTCTCCTGCACGGTGAAGGGGCTGCCGGCCTGCTCCGCGACGGCGGGTACGGCGAGGGCAGCGGCGAGGAGGGCGGCGGCGATCTTCATGACGACAGGCTCCACATGGCTCGACTGCGGGTGCCCGGCCGCCGCCGCCTCGTCGAGGCGAATCGAGGGTTAAGGGCGCCCGCTAACCATCATCTCGCGCCGACCGCCGGCCCAGCCAGAGCTTGACCGTGAGCTCGCCGCCCTCGAGCTGCGCGCCCTCCTCCGCCTCGAGCCCGGTCGCGGCGAACCAGCCGGCGAGCTGTTCGTCGGCAAAGCCGAGCCGAGCGTGGGCGTCGCGGGTGCGCAGCTCCTCCATGTCGTGCGGAGCGAAGTCGACGATCAGCAGCCGGCCACGCGGCGCGAGCAGCCGCGCCGCCTCCGCCACCGCCGCAGCCGGATGCTGGGCATAATGCAGCACCTGATGGACGAGCACGGTATCCGCCGACCCGCTGGCCAGAGGCAGCGCATACATGTCGCCCTGGCGCAGCTCGGCGCGGGCATGTCCGGTCGCGGCC
>CAXTTP010000365.1:0-2771 GCA_964247195.1 uncultured Sphingomonadaceae bacterium | reverse complement strand
ATTGCCCGCCAAGCTGCGCATGAACGTGATCGGCTCGCCGGGCATCGACAAGGCGGACTTCGAGCTGTTCTGCCTCGCAGTATCGGCGATGAACGGCTGCGGCATGTGCATCGACAGCCACGAAAAGGTGCTGAAGGGCCATGGCGTCAAGGCCGAGACGATCCAGGCCGCGGCCCGGATCGGCGCGGTGATGAAGGCGGTCGCCACGGTGCACGCGACGATCGCCTGATCCGGCCGGCGGGGCCTCTTGCCGGCGGTCTGGAAATTTACGAGCGGCGGGCTTACATCCGCCGCTCGGCACGAACGCGGGGGACGCGCATGATCGGCGGACTGACGGCTTATCTGGAGTCGATCAAGGCGCGCGACCCGGCGCCGCGGACGCGCTGGGAGATCCTCCTCTATCCCGGTGTCTGGGCTTTGGGGCTGCACCGGATCGCGCACTGGCTGTTTCGCGGCGAGCTCTACTTCCTCGCCCGGCTGGTCAACCACATCGCCCGCTTCATGACCGCGATCGACATCCATCCGGGCGCCACGATCGGCGAGAACTTCTTCATCGACCACGGCTTCACGGTGATCGGCGAGACCGCGCTGATCGGCGACAACGTGACCATCTACCAGAACGTGACGCTTGGCGGCACCAACCCCGCCAACGGCATCGCCGGCAAGCGGCACCCGACGATCTGCGACGATGTCGTGATCGGATCGGGCGCGCAGGTGCTCGGCCCGGTGACGGTGGGTGCGCGCGCCAAGATCGGCGCGAACGCGGTCGTCACCCGCGACGTGCCCGAGGGCGCAGTGATGGTTGGCATCCCGGCCCGCCCCACGCTGGTCGACGCGCAGGAATATCAGCGTCCGTTCCTGCCCTACGGCACCATATGCTCCGAACGCTTCGATCCGCAGACGCAGCAGCTGGACCTGCTGAAATGCGAGGTCGAGCAGTTGCGCGCCAAGCTCGCCACGCTGATCGAACAGCGTGACGGCGGCAGTGACGGCGACGGAGCCGAGCGCCACCGCGCCTGATGGGAAGCGTCACGCCCTTTCCATTGCCGCCGGCGACCGGGCAGGTCGGCTTCGACCGGCTGGAACTCGCCCGCATCCTCGACCTCTACGGGCGGATGGTCGCGGCCGGCAACTGGCGCGACTATGCGATCGATCTGGGTCGCGACGCCGCGATCTTCTCCGCCTTTCGCCGCACCGCCGAGCGACCCGAATACCGCATCGAGAAGCGGCCGGCGCTGCGCGGCCGCCAGGGCATGTGGGCCTTGGTAGGCGAGGGTGGGGCGGTGCTGCGCCGCGGCCACGAGCTCGGCCCGGTGCTCGCGCCCGTCGAGCGCAAGCTGATGAAGCTGGTCGAGGATTAGGCGCCGGCGCGAGGGATCGGGGGGGCAATCGTGATCGACATCGTCACCGGCGACCTCGGCAATGCTCGGGTCATCGACCTGCTCGAGGGACATGTCGCGCGCTGCCGGCAGGAATCGCCCCGCGAAAGCGCTCACGCGTTCGAGCCGAATGACTTCCGGCGGGCGGAGGTCAGCCTGTGGGCCGCCTGGGCCGGCGATCGCCTGCTCGGGGTCGCGGCGCTGATGCAGCTCTCGTCCGACCATGGCGAGGTGAAGTCGATGCACACCGCGGAAGCGGAGCGCGGCCGGGGCGTGGCTACGGCGCTGCTGCGCCACATTTTGGCCGTCGCCGCCGATCCGGGCTATCGGCGGCTCAGCCTCGAGACCGGATCGATGGATTATTTCGGCCCGGCGCGTGCGCTCTACGCCCGCCATGGCTTTGCCGAATGCGACCCGTTCGAAGGCTATGTGCCCGATCCGAACAGCGTGTTCATGACGCGCCGGATCGCGCGTCAGGCCGAGCCGTCCGCGTCAAGCGCATAGCCTGCCGACCGCACCGTGCGGATGATGTCCGGGCGTCCGCCGTCGTTGATCGCCTTGCGCAGCCGGCGGATGTGGACGTCGACGGTGCGCGGCTCGATATCCGCCTCGCGTCCCCACACCGAGTCGAGCAACCGCTCGCGCGAGAAGACGCGGCCGGGATGCTCGAGGAAGTGGCGCAGCAGGCGGAACTCGGTGGGGCCGAGCGGCACGTTGCTGCCGTCGCGGCGGACCTTGTGGCTGACGGTGTCCATCTCCAGGCCCGAATAGCTCAGCCGCTCACCGGCGAGCGCGGGGCGCACCCGGCGCAGCACCGCGCCGACGCGGGCGATGAGCTCGCGGGGGCTGAACGGCTTGGTGACATAGTCGTCGGCGCCGGTTTCCAGGCCGCGCACCCGGTCTTCCTCCTCGCCGCGGGCGGTGAGCATGATGATCGGCACGTTGGCGGTATCGGCGCGGCGGCGCAGGCGGCGACAGACCTCCAGCCCGGACAGGCCTTCGATCATCCAGTCTAGCAGGACGAGATCGGGCGGCGCTTCCTGCGCGAGCAGCAGCGCCTCCTCGCCGTCGGCGGTATGCTCGACCTCGAACTCCTCGCGGCGGAAATGCCAGACGAGAAGCTCGGCGAGCGCCGCGTCGTCCTCGACGAGCAGCAGTCGGGCGCGGCTCATTGCTGCCCGTCTTGTTGCCCGTCCCGGGGCATCAGCACGTCTGCGCCCCGCGACCTTTCCACCATCTGCTGGCCGGTCGCCGCGAAGTAGATCATCTCGGCGACGTTGGTCGCATGGTCGCCGATCCGCTCGAGATTCTTGCCGATGAAGAGCAGGTGGGTCGACGGCGTGATGTTGTGCGGGTTCTCGAGCATGTAGGTGAGCAGCGTGCGGAACAGGC
>CAXTTP010000364.1:0-2794 GCA_964247195.1 uncultured Sphingomonadaceae bacterium | reverse complement strand
ACCCAAGTCGGGGCGTGATCGCTCGCCTTCTCCTTGCCGCGCGCCGCCTTGTCAACGCCGGCATCGAGCAGCCGGTCGGCGGCGGCCGGGCTGAGAAGCAGATGATCGATCCGGAACCCGGCATCGCGCGCCCAGCAGCCGGCCTGATAGTCCCAGAAGGTATAGACCGGCCCGGAGGGATGCCGGGCGCGCACCGCATCGGTCCACCCCTGGTAGAGCAGGCGCCGGAAGGCGGCGCGGCTCTCCGGTTGCATCAATGCGTCGCTTGCCATGGCGCGCGCCGAGAACACGTCGTCCTTGTCGTCGGTCGGGATGACGTTGTAGTCGCCCGCCAACACCACCGGCCGCTCGCCGGCGAAGAGCCCGGCGGCATGCGTGATCAGCCGCTCCATCCATCCCAGCTTGTAATCGAACTTGGGGCCGGGCTGGGGATTGCCGTTGGGCAGGTAGATCGACGCGACCGTCACGCCGGCGACCTCCGCCTCCAGATAGCGGCTGTGCGCGTCTTCGGCATCGCCGGGCAGGCCGCGGCAGGTCTCGACCGGATCGGCACCGCGGGCGAGGATGGCGACGCCGTTGAAGCCCTTCTGGCCATGCCAGACCGCACCATAGCCGGCCGCCTTCAGCTCGGCAGCGGGGAAGAGCTCATCCGGAATCTTGATCTCTTGCAAACAGGCGACGTCGGGCGACGTCTCGTCCAGCCATTCGAGCAGCCGCGGCAGACGCGAGCGGATGCCGTTGACGTTGAACGTCGCGATCTTCACCGACCGGCTAGACGGAAAAGCTGGAGCCGCAGCCGCAGCCTGAAGCCGCGTTCGGGTTCTCGACCTTGAAGGCCGCGCCGCCCAGCGACTCCACGAAGTCGACGGCGCAGCCCTGGACGAGATCGAGGCTGACCGGATCGACCACCAGCGTCACGCCGTCCCGCACCGCCACCGCGTCTTCGGCATCCACCGCATCGGTCAGGCCGAAGCGGTAGGAGAAGCCGGCGCAACCGCCACCCTCGACCGCCAGGCGCAGGATCGCGGGCTTGCCCTGCCGCGCCGCGATCGCCGCGACGCGGGTGGCGGCCGACGCCGTCAGGTCGATGAGGGTCGTTTCGCTCATGCCTTGAAGATAGGCGCGAAAAGGGCCGCCGACAACCGCCGGCGGCCCTTTCGCTGCTCTCCGATTTCCCGGGAAGTATCAGTTGTCGGGACCGCCGATCGCGATCTGGGTGCCGTCGCTGGCACGCTGGACCTGGACGATATAGTCGGATGCCTGAAGGAACGGGATCGGGTTGATCGCGTGACCGTCGATGCGGACCTCGTAATGGAGGTGGCAGCCGGTCGAGCGCCCGGTCGATCCCATCCGCGCGATCAGGTCGCCGCGACGAACCCGCTGGCCGGGATGGACGAGGATCGCGGACAGGTGGCCGTAGCGCGTCTCGATGCCCTTGCCATGCTCGAGCTCGACGAGGTTGCCGTAGCCGCCGGTCCAGCCGGCCCGGCCGACGGTGCCGTCGGCGGTGGCGTAGACGGACGTGCCGATCGCACCGGGCATGTCGACGCCGGCATGCATCGCGGCGGTGCCGCGGAACGGATCGGAGCGGACGCCGAAGCCGCTGGTGAAGCTGACCTGGCTCAGCGGCCGCTGCGAGGGGATGGCCACGCTGACCTGCTGGAACTGGTCGAGCCGCTTCCACGACAGGAACAGCGCACGGAACTGGGGATCGGCCTTGGCGATCGGGCTGTTCTTGCCGTCGACCGCTTGATACGGCCCGAAGACGCTGTCGGCGGCGAGCGTGGGGGCGGCCTGCGTCGCGACGAGGCTCGCAGCCGCGATCAGAAGCAGCCGACGCGCGCTGCGCCCGAAATTTGCGAAGCGCTGGAACGCGCAAATCGACGCCGCGTTACCGGACTGAGTGAATAGCGTCATCGTGCTCCTCGGCGGTTCGCCCGCGTTAGCCCCGCAAGCGTAGGCCCGCGTCGATCTCTCATGTCGATGGCGGTGTTAACCGTTCTCCGCGACGGACCGGTTGTGCGGAGGGGCCGCAGGGCTAGCAAGGCTGAGGTAGAATTCTTTCGTCAGACCGGCTGACTCCCGCGCCGAGTCGTTGAACGGCGGCTTAACCTCACCTCGAAAATGGAGGCGTACCAGGCGCTTCCATTCCGTTGCCGGATCGAATCGCTGCGCTGCGCAAGCGGATTCGAACCAGCGGACCCCGCAGGCGACATGCCGGATCTCGTCCCGCAGGATGCGCGCCAGCAGCCGCGCCGATGCTGCGTCCCCGGCCGCCTCGAAGCGCTCGATGGTCATCGGCGTCACGTCGAGACCGCGCGCCTCAAGCACCATCGGCACCACCGCGAGCCGGGCGAGCGCATCGCCGGCGGTCGCCTCCGCCGCCTGCCAGAGCCCGTCATGCGCCGGCAGCGCGCCATAGCCCGACCCGAGCGCGCGCAGCCGCCGGTCGAGGAGCGCGAAGTGCATCGCCTCCTCGGCGCCGACCCGCATCCATGCGTCGACGAAGGCGGGCGGGAAGTCACCGCCGAACCGGCCGACAAGGTCGAAGGCGAGGTCGATCGCGACGAACTCGATATGGGCGAGGGCATGGAGCAGCGCAATGCGTCCCCGCGCGCTGCCGCCGCGGCCGCGCTTCGGCATGTGCGACGGCGGCAGCAGGAGCGGCGCTTCGGGCCGTGCCGGCCGGTCCGGCAGGAGCACATCGAAGCGATGTGCGAGCCTGCCCAGCCGCCACTCCCGCGCCGCCGCCCGCGCCGCCATCACCTTGGCGGCCGGATCGGCAGTCGTCAGC
>CAXTTP010000363.1:0-2796 GCA_964247195.1 uncultured Sphingomonadaceae bacterium | reverse complement strand
AGCGGCGGCGGCGGGACTGCTGCCGGAAGTGTTTGCCGGTACATACTAGGGGCTCGCGCGACCGCGCCGCTGTGCTAGGATCGGCGGGGGACTGGCTGGGGTGGTGCGTGCATGCGTCTGGTGCTCGATCCGCGCGCGCGGCGCTGGCTGCGGCGCCTTCCCCGCTACAATCCGTATTCGATCGCCGAAATCCTGCTCCTGTCGCTGCTCGCGGTGCAATGCGCCCGGCTGGTATGGGCCGTGGCGACGCCGGTCGACCCGCTCGGCGACTGGCGGCCGGCGATTCCGGCGGCGGTGCCCGACAGCATCTTCAGGAGCTTCGATCCCTTCTTCCGCGATGGCGGCGGCGGCGGCCCGGTGGTGGTGACGACGCTCGACCTCAAGCTGTTCGGCATCCGGTCGGATCAGGCGTCGGGACGAGGCGCGGCGATCATCGCCACGCCCGACGGCCGCCAGCAGAGCTATGCCGTCGGCGACGAGATACTACCGGGCGTGACCCTCGACGCGGTCGCCTTCGACAATGTCACGATCCTGCGCGGCGGCGCGCGCGAACAGATCTTCCTCGACCAGTCGCAGCCGGCGACGACCATATCCGGATCGAGCGGCGACAATGCGCAGCCGCCGCTGGTCGCGTCGTCGCTGGCCGGTATCGACGTGCAGTTCACGCCGCGCATGCAGGGCGGGCAAGTGACCGGCTTCGTCGTCGATCCGCAGGGCATGGGCCAGGCATTGCGCGCCTTCGGCTTCCAGCCCGGCGACGTGGTCGTCTCGGTCAACGGCGTCGCTGCCGCTAACGCCACGCCCGATGCGCTCCGCGCTTCCCTGGGCCAGGGCGGCCAGGTCACCGCCGAGGTGGAGCGCGGCGGCAAGCTGGTGACGCTCAGCGGGACTTATCCCCGGTGAAGCGGCGCTGGCTCCTGCTTTCGGTCGCGATCCTGATCGCGGCTCCGGCCGCAGCGCAGCAGGTCATCAACCTGCGCGACGCCGACATCAGGGCCTTCATCCAGGATGCGTCGCGCGTAACCGGGCGGACCTTCATCATCGACCCGCGGGTCCAGGGGAAGATCTCGGTCGTGACCGACCGGCCGCTCTCGACCAGCGAATATTTCGAGGTGTTCCTGTCGACGCTGCGCGCCAACGGGCTGGTCGCGGTGCCGATCGCCGGCGGCGGCTTTCGTATCCAGACCGCAGAGGGTGCCGCCGCCCAGCCGAGCCGGATCGGCGGCAGCGGCGCGTCGGCGAACAGCTTCATCACCGAGGTGTTCCGGCTGCGCTCGATCGACGCGGCGTCCGCCGTCGATACGCTACGCCCGCTGGTCAGCCGCGAGGGCGCGGTGACCGCGAACCGTGCCGGCAACGCGGTGGTGGTGGCCGACTATGCCGACAATATCCGCCGCATCCGCGAGCTGATCGGCCGCATCGACCGCGACAATGCGGCAACCCGCGTCGTGCCGCTCAAGAATGCCGGCGCGCGTGAGATCGCCGTCGCGCTCCAGTCGCTCGCCGGCAACGCGCCGGGTGGCGCACAGGGCGTGGCGACCGGACCGGCGGTATCGGTGGTGGCTGTCGACAGCGCGAACGCGATCGCGCTGCGCGGCGATCCGGGCACGGTGGCGCGCCTCGCCGAGGTGGCGCAGGACCTCGACCGCCGGGCCGCGAGCGGCAGCGAGATCCGGGTGATCTTCCTCGAGCATGCCGACGCCGAGAAGCTGCTGCCGGTGCTCCAGCAGCTCGTCGGCCAGCAGGCGACGGTCGCGCCGCCATCCGCCGCCGCCGTGCGCGGCGGCACGATCGGTCCGGACGTCCTGCCCTCCGTGAACAGCTCGACGGCCGCCTTCGCCGCGCCGACCCCGACGCCGGCCCCGGTCGCGCCATCTTCGACCCAGCAGTCCGGCAGCGGCGGCGCCGGCCGGGCGGCGCCGGTCATCGCCCGCTACGAGGGCACGAATGCGATCATCATCTCCGCGTCCGGCGACGTCCAGCGCCTGCTGGGCGAGGTGATTCGCCAGCTCGACACGCGGCGCGAGCAGGTGCTCGTCGAGGCGATCATCGTCGAGATCTCGGAAGCGGCGGCCAAGAAGCTCGGCGTGCAGTTCCTGCTCGGCGGCCTGCCGGGGAGCGGCGTGCCGTTCGCGGCGACCAACTATTCGAACACCGCGCCCAACCTGCTCGCCATCGCCGGCGCCTACGGAGCCCAGAAGCTCAACCAGAGCACGACCACGATCAACGGATCGACCGTCACCACCAGCACCAACTCGACCGTCGGCGACTCGCTCCTGCAGACCGCCGCCAACTCGATCCTGGGCGCTGGCAGCTTTGCCGGCTTCGCCAGCACGCTCGGCGGCAGCGCGATCTTCGCGACGATCATCAACGCGGTGAAGTCCGATACCGAATCGAACATCCTGTCGACCCCGTCGATCATGACGCTGGACAATCAGGAGGCGAAGATCCTCGTCGGGCAGGAGATCCCGATCACCACCGGCAAGGCGCTCTCCACCAATTTCGAGAACACGTTCAACACCGTCCAGCGCCAGAATGTCGGCATCCAGCTCGAGGTGAAGCCGCAGATCAACGAGGGCGGCGCGATCAAGCTGTTCCTGCACCAGGAGGTGAGCTCGATCGCCGGGCCGGTCTCGAACGACAACAGCGATCTGATCCTCAACAAGCGCGAGATACAGACGACGGTGACGGTGGACGACGGCCAGATCATCGCGCTGGGCGGCCTGCTCGACGACAACGAGCGCCGGACGATCGAGAAGATCCCGCTGCTCGGCGATATCCCGGCGCTGGGCCAGC
>CAXTTP010000362.1:0-2805 GCA_964247195.1 uncultured Sphingomonadaceae bacterium | reverse complement strand
GGGAAACCCTTACCTATACTCAGCTTTCGGCGGGCGTGGACGCCTCGCTGAGCAGTCGCCGGGTGACCGCGACGATCAGCTACCGCCTGGATTACCGGATCGCCGAGAACCACCATCTCGGCAAGGAGATCGTCCACACCGGGCTCGCCCGCGGCAGCATGCAACTCGTGCCGGATACGCTGACCCTGGAGGGCGGAGCGATCGCCACCCGCGCGCGCTCCGACATCCGCGGCGCGGCGCCGGTGATCTTCGCGGGAAGCGACGACAATGTGACGCAACTCTACGGCGTCTATGCCGGCCCCACGCTCACCACCCATGCCGGCCCGGTCCAGATCGGCGCGAGCTATCGCTTCGGCTATGTCCGGGCCGAGGACGACACCCACGTCCGGCTCGCCCCCGGCCAGCCGCGACTCGACAGCTTCGACTCGGCCACCAACCATGACCTGACCGCGAGCGTCGGCATGCCGAGCGGGCAGCTGCCGTTCGGCTGGACGGTGTCCGGCGGCTATTCCCGCGAGGATACCGGCCAGCTCGACCAGCGCTATGTCGGCAAGAATGTCCGCGGCGACCTGGTCGTACCGGTTTCGCCGACGCTCGCGCTCACCGCCGGCGCCGGCTACGAGGCGATCCGCACCAGCCAGCGTGCGCCGCTGCGCGACTCGGCCGGCGTGCCGGTGGTCAACGATCATGGCCATTATGTCAGCGACAAGAGCCAGCCGCGGCTGCTCTCCTACGACCAGTCGGGCCTGATCTACGATGCCGGCGTGATCTGGCGGCCGAATCGCCACACGACGCTCGTCGCGCGCGCCGGCCATCGCTATGGCGGCACCACCGTCACCGGTTCGCTCGAGTGGCGGATGAGCAAGGATTCCGGCCTGCAGGTCACCGTCTATGACGGTATCGAGAGCGTCGGCCGACTTCTCACACAAAATCTCAACGCACTTCCCACGAGTTTTGCACTCCAGCCGAATCCTCTGCTCGACAATCTCGCCGGCTGCAGCTTCGGCACGACGCCGGGGACCGGCGGCTGCCTGAACGATGCGCTCCAGTCGCTCAACACCGCGAACTTCCGCAACCGCGGCGTCACCGCGCTTTACTCGCTCAATCGCGGGCGGTGGACGTTCGGCGTCGGCGGCGGCTATGCGCAGCGCAAATATATCGCGCCGATCCAGGGCAACTTCTTCTCGCTCGACGGCATCAAGGACGAAAGCTGGATCGTCCAGGGCAACGCGGCGCGACAGCTGAGTGAGAACTCCGGGATCAACGCCGCGATCTTCGCCGACTGGTACAAAAGCGGCATCCCGGGTTCGAACGATGTCTCAAGTGTCGGGGCGACCGGCTCATATTATCACAAGTTCGGTCGGAGGCTGATTGGCCAAGCCTCTGCGGGCGTCTATAGCTACGATCAGGACGGCTTCGATAACGTGGTGTCGGGCCAATTACTTCTCGGCCTTCGCTACGAATTCTAAACCACGCCGGGCGTAGCTGAAGGCGGGAGACGCGGACATGTATAGCGAATATTACGGACTGACCGGCAAGCCCTTCCAGCTGACGCCCGATCCGCGCTTCTATTTCGACAGCCAGACGCACCGCAAGGCGATGGCGTATCTCGGCTACGGCCTGGCCCAGGGCGAGGGCTTCATCGTCATCACCGGCGACATCGGCGCCGGCAAGACGACGCTGGTCGGCCACCTGATGGCGACCGTCGACAAGGCGCGACTCACCGCGATCCAGATCGGCTCGACACAGGTGGAGGGCGACGACATCCTCCGCCTCGCCGCCCAGGGACTCGGCGTCGCCACCGAGGGCGCGGCCAAGGCCCAGCTCCTCGCCCGCATCGAACGTGCGCTCCTGGATCAGGCGCGGGTCGGCAAGCGCACGCTGCTGATCGTCGACGAGGCGCAGAACCTGCCGGTGTCGGCGCTCGAAGAGCTCCGCATGCTATCGAACTTCCAGTCGGGCGGGAGTGCGCTGGTGCAGATCGTCCTGCTCGGCCAGCCGGAGTTCAGGGCGAAGCTGCAGGACGCACCCGGTCTCGAGCAGTTGCGCCAGCGCGTGATCGCGACCCATCACCTCGCGCCGATGAAGGCCGAGGAGGTCGGGCCCTATATCAACCACCGCCTGGCGATGGTCGGTGCCGACGGCCGGCCGCGGTTCACCGACGACGCGTTTGCCGCGCTCTACCGGCACAGCGATGGCGTGCCGCGCCGGCTCAACACGCTGGCCGGGCGCACGTTGCTGCTGGGGGCGGTCGAGGCGCGCGACGTGATCGACGGCGCCGCCGTCGATGCGACGGCCGCTGACCTCGCCGGCGACGGTCACAAGGCACAGGCACCGGAAGCCGAGCAGGCGCCGGCTGCGCTCGAGCCCGCCGAACGCCCCACGATCAGCTTCGCGCAGCGGCGGCCGAGCATCGTTGCCGTGCCGCCCGCGGCCAAGCCCGATCCGGCGACGGCCGATCGCCTGGCCGCGCTCGAAGCCCGCGTCGAGGAACAGGATGCGGCGTTGCGCCGCGTGCTGACCCTGCTCGTCAACTGGGTCGAAGGGGATGCCGCGCAGCGCCGCCAGCGCGACGCGCGGCGCAACAGCGCGGCCTGATCGGCCCGTCCGCATGCGCAACGCGCTCTCCGTCGACGTCGAGGACTGGTTCCAGGTCGGCGCCTTCGAACGCGTCATCGACCGCGTCGACTGGGACCGGTTGCCGACGCGAGTCGAGCGCAACAGCGACGCCGTGCTCGCCTTGTTCGCCGAGGCGCAGGTCAAGGCGACGTTCTTCACGCTTGGCTGGGTAGCCGAGCGCAACCC
>CAXTTP010000361.1:0-2808 GCA_964247195.1 uncultured Sphingomonadaceae bacterium | reverse complement strand
GACGATGTCGTTGCGTGCGGTTGCCGATCCGATGCGGATGTCGCCGAACGTCGCGGCACCGATCGACCCGAGGTAGCCGGTGATCGCGGCGGTGTCGCCGGCAAGCGTGCCGGCGCTGAGCGCACCGGTGGTGATGGCATCGTTGGCGAGGAGGCGGACCGAGTCACCGGCACCGAGCGCGCCGGCGGTGATGCCGCCGTCGACGTCGATGTCGACGTCGCCGGCGTCGGCGAGCGTGTTGCCGACCGTCGCGCTGCCGCCGGCGTCGATCCCGATCGCCACGAAGCGATCGCTGCCGGCCGGCGCGTGCGCGGCGAGGTTGCCCGTCGCGACGTCTCCGGCCGCATCGATCGCGATCGTACCGCCGGCGGCGAGATCGCCCGCCTGCACCGCATCGCCGCTGATGGCGATGTCGCCCCCAGCCTGTGCGGCGGCGTCGAGGGCTACGGTTCCCACGGCGCTCGCGGCGATGTTGCCGCCTGCGGCGAGGCTGGTCGCGCCGATATCGCCACCGCTGGAAAGTTCGATGTTCCCGGCGGCATTGCCGCTGGCCAGCGTCTGCCCGACGTCCGAGATCACCCGGATCGAGCTTCCGGAGAGATTGCCGTCGCCGCCGTCGAAGCCGGTGCCCGTGGTCGTCACGCTGCCCAACGTCACCGTGCTGCCGCGGGCGTCGAAGTCATCCCCGGCGACCGCCGTGCCCACGTCGATCGTGCTTGCCGCGGCGAGCACGATGTCGCCGCCGGCGCCGAGCCGCCCGGCGCGGACGCTGCTGCCGGTCGAGGTCAGGGCGATGTCGCCCAGCGCATCGAGCGAGCCGAACTCGATCGGGCCGGCGAGGTCGATGACGATGCTCCGGCCGAGGTCGGCGCTGCTGCCGCTGATCGTCGTGCCAGCAAGCACGTTCAGCGTTCCGCCTGCCTGGACGGTATCCAACCTGATCGCTCCGCCATAGGCGGCAAGGTCGATGTCCGTGCCGGCGACGAGCGGACCGGCGTCGATCGTTCCCGCGGCGGTCAAGGCGATGGCGTTGGTGGCAGTCGCGCTCGCTAGGACGATGTCCGCGGCCGAATCGACGATCACCGCGTCGCCGGTCAGCGGCCCGGCGTCGACGCCGGTGCCGCTGAGCGTCAGCGTGCCGCCCGCTTGGCCGAAGCCGAGGTGCGTTTCGCCGCCGTTGCCCGCGAGCGTGATGCCGCGGTCCGCGATCGCACTGTCGACCGAGATGCCGTTTGCCGCGGCGGCATCGATGTCGCCGCCGGTGAAGGTGCCGCCGACGATGGTCTGATCGGACCGCAGGCTGATCCGGGAAGCGGCAAGATTGTTGGCGGTGATCGCGCCGCCGGTGAGCATGATCAGGTCGCCCGCGATCGCCCGATCGACGAACAGGTCGCCGGGCGCGCTGGCGGTGATGGCAGGGGCGGCGAGAAAGTTCGCCGCGAGCGTACCGTGCGACACGACGTCGATCGCGCTGCCCGCGTTGATCGTGCCCAAGCCGATCGATGCGCCTTCGAAACCGGCGGTCGAGCCCGCATCGGCGCTATCGACGCTGAGCGCACCGGTGGCAACGGCGCTGATCACCGCTCCGCTGAGCGATCTCGCATCCAGCTTATCGTGCGAGTTGAGGGTAAGGTTCGTGGCGGCGCGGATGTCGCCGAGGTCGATCGTGCCGCCTTCGAAGCCGATGTCGCCGGTGGCGTCGGCGGTGGTGACCGAGAGCCGGCCGCCGGCCACGGCACCGATGGTGCTGCCGGCGAGCGCGTTGGCGAGGATGTCGCCGCTCGCCCGGAGCGCGACCGTTCCTCCCGCGAGCGTGCCGGTGCTGCCGATCGACCCGCCGTCGATGGCGAGGCTCTGGCTGGCGACCGCATCGGCGATCACGATCGCGCCCGGCGCAAGCGCGTCGATCGTTGCTCCGCTGAGCGAAGTCGCGTCGATGCCGCCACTGTCGGCGGTCAGGCCGATCGCCTGGGCGGCGGTAAGGTCGCCCGCATTGACGTTCGTGCCCTGGAGGAAGATGTCGGCGGGCGTGCCCAGCACGGACGGTCCCGCCGCGAGCAGCTCGACGCTGTCTCCGGTCGAGACGAAGTTGATCGAGTGGCCGTCGGAAACCTGCGCCGTGCCGACCGAAATCGTTCCCGGCGCGCGGATGTTGGCATCGCCGCCGGCGAGCGCGAGCGTGCCGAACCGGACCGATTCGCCTGAAGAGAGCTGGTTGACGGTGACGTCGTTGCCGTCCTGGTCGATCGTGACCAGGCCGCCGCCGGCACTGAGGCCGCCCAGGTCGATGTTGCCGCCGATGCCGAGCCGGGCGTCTCCACCCGCCACGAGCAGGCCGCTGCCGGTGAGATCGCCGGCGGCGAGAACGACGAACTGGCCGCCGTTGAACCCGCCGGATAGCGTCGCCCCGCCGCGTAGCAGCACCGACCCTTGCGTCGACTGGACGAGCAGGTCGTCGCCGGCGATCGTCGCCGGGGGTGTCGTGCCCTCGCTGCCGAGAACGACGTCGCCCTTGGCGCGGATCGTCGTCACCGTGCCGGCGGTGCTGCCGGCGATCGTCACCCGCGTCGGCAGGAACGTGGTCGTTCCGACTGCGCCGCCGATCGACAGCACCCGGTCGGTGAGCAGCGTGCCGAGGCAAGCGTTACCCTGCAGGCAATCGGCGCGGCCGAGCTGGCCGTTGTCGTCGAGCTGGGGCGCGCCCGGAGCGGGTGCGTCGTCGATCTCGACGATCAGGCTGCGCGCGGCGATCGGGTTGGCGTCGGCGACGATCGCGCCCGCGGCGAGGTAGACCGGGCGGTCCGCCGC
>CAXTTP010000360.1:0-2809 GCA_964247195.1 uncultured Sphingomonadaceae bacterium | reverse complement strand
CGAGCATGTCGTGGGCGAAGCCGCGGCCCTGCCAGACCTCGCCGAAGTCGAAGCCCTCGCGGTTGGTGAACAGGATCAGCGCGACGCGGGCAGCCGGCACCAGGAAGTTGCGCACCTGCACGCCGCCGATCGCGCCGCGCCGCTCGACGATACCGACCGGATCGGGGCAGCCGGCGATCGCGGCGGGGTAGCTCCAGGCGCCGAGCGCGGCGAAACCGAGACTCGGCTCGCCCGCCCACATCGTCGCGGTGGCGACCTTGTCGAGCAGCCGGTTGTCCATGAGCGCGCGATCGAACCGCCAGAGGTCCTCGGGCGTGGCATAGGCCGATCCCGCCGCACCGTACGTGCCGAGGTTGAGCGCCGGCTCCGCCTTGCCGTTCGCCAGGAAGCCCGCGACGTCGACCGGCAATCCCGGCGCGCGCGGATCGAACAGCCCTGTCGCGGCGAGCCCGAGCGGGGTGGCGATCCGTTCCGCCAGCAGCGCCGCGAACGGCTTGCCGGTCAGCCGCTCGAGCAGCGCGCCGAGCACGATATAGTCGCAATTATTGTAGTGGTAGCCGGCGCCGGGAGCGGCCCGCGGGCGCTCGGCGCAGAAGCCGGTCGCGGCCGCCATCGTGTCCGCGGCGGCGCCGGTGCGGCGGTAGAAGTCGGGCACGGTGTCGCCCGGCGTCGAGCGGCTCTCATTGGGGTCGGCGAGCCCGCTCTCGTGGCGCAGCAGCATGCGGATGGTGATGCGATCGGCATAGACGCCTGGCCACTCCGGCCAATAATCCTTGACCGACCGGTCGAGATCGAGCCGGCCGGCGGCGACCTCCTGCATCGCGATCAAGGCGGCCAGCTGCTTGGTGACCGAGGCCAGGCGCCACAGCGAATCGATGCGGTGCGGCACGCCTGGGCGCGCCTCCCCGGCCGCAGCGCTCCACGCGACGGTATCGCCGGCGCCGACCAGCGCCACGCCCTGATAGCCGGCGGCGGCGAGCGTGCGATCGAGGCGCGGGCCATCGACCGTGCCCGCCGGGGCGGCTCCCGCAGGGGCGGCAAGCGCCAGCGCCACCGCCGCGGCAATCCGCTTCATCGATCTCAGGCCCGGCTGCCCGGCTTGATCGCCGGCAGCGCCGCCAGTTCCGGGGGAAGCGCGTCGGCGGGGTAGCTCGGCACGTCGAGCCGCACGAGCGGGTAGAACGGAACGCCGAGATCCGCCTTGCCGTTCGATCGGTCGACCAGCGCGGCCGCCGCGATCACGTCGCCGCCGGCCTGCCGTACCGCGGCGATCGCCTCGCGCGAGCTCAGCCCGGTGGTGACGACATCCTCCATCAGCAGCACCTTCTGGCCGGCCGCGATCGAGAAGCCGCGGCGGAGCTCGAACGTGCCGCCCGGCCGCTCGACGAACAGCGCGTCGAGGCCGAGCGCACGGCCCATCTCGTGGCCGGCGATGATGCCGCCCATTGCCGGCGAGACGACGAGGTCGAGGCGCACCTTCACCTTGTCCGGCAGCTTGCGGGCGAGCGCGGCGGCGAGCTTCTGCGCCCGCGCTGCGTTCATGAGCACGCGCGCGCACTGCAGGTAGCGCGGGCTGCGCAGACCCGAGGAGAGGATGAAATGCCCGTCCAGCAACGCGCCTGCGGCCCGAAACTCGCCCAGCACCTCGTCGTCGGTCATGTTTCGTCCCCCGGGGCCTCGCGTCGCCGCCGCCGCAGATAGGCCCCAAGCTCAAGCGCTTCAACGGCCACATTAACTCGGCGAGGGTGCTTGAGGGCGGCGCACCCCGTGCTTATAAGCGCCGCACAATCGCAAGTGGCCCGGCACGTGCACGGTCGTCATCCAGGCGGCGCTAACGGGGGTATGATGAAGAGCTTGAAGACGATCCTGATGGCAGTGGCGCTGGCCGCGACACCCGGTATGGCGTTGGCGCAGGCCGCGCCGGCACCCGCTTTGGCCCCGGCCGCAGCGCCCGCCGCGACGGCGGCGACCGCGCCCACGACGACTCCGTACACGCACCTCTCCCCGGCCGCGGGAATCGGCCAGCCGGTCGAGAATGGCTACACGATCCAGTCGCAGGTGACCGACATCGGCCGCGATGCGCTCTGGATGCACGACATCGTGCTGATGCCGATCATCACGCTGATCTCGCTGTTCGTGCTGGGGCTGCTCATCTGGGTGGTGATCCGGTTCCGCGCCAAGGCCAATCCGGTCCCGTCGCGGACGTCGCACAACACCGCGATCGAGGTCCTCTGGACGCTGCTGCCGGTGCTGATCCTGCTGGTGATCGCGGTGCCTTCGATCAAGCTGCTCGCGCGCCAATATTCGCCGCCCAAGGCGGACCTGACGGTCAAGGTGATCGGCAACCAATGGTATTGGACGTACCAATATCCCGACAACGGCGATTTCGAGGTCGTCTCCAACATGCTGCCGGAGAAGGCCGACGCCGCCGGCAAGCGCTTCCGCACAGATGCCGACGGCCCGCGCCTGATGGCGGTGGACGAGCGGATGGTGGTGCCGGCTGGCGCTGTCGTGAAGGTCATCACCACGTCCGCCGACGTGATCCATTCGTTCGCGATGCCCGCCGCGTGGCTGAAGATGGACGCGGTGCCCGGCCGCCTCAACGAGACCTGGTTCAAGATCGACCGCCCCGGCGTCTATTTCGGCCAATGTTCGGAGCTGTGCGGCGCGCGTCATGCGTTCATGCCGATCGCCATCGAGGTCGTAAGCCCGGCGCAGTTCCGCCAGTGGGTCGCCTTCAAGGGCGGCACGATGCCCGGCGCCAAGCCCGCCGCCAATCCAGACGCGACGAGCCCGCTTTCGCCAGAGG
>CAXTTP010000359.1:0-2811 GCA_964247195.1 uncultured Sphingomonadaceae bacterium | reverse complement strand
GGCTCAAGTCAAGCGAGCCCCGCCGTGCGGAGGTTCAGGCAGCGTTCCGCTCACGCTCGCGCATCTCCTGGTTCAGCATCTCGGCAAGCAGGAAGGCGAGCTCGATCGACTGGCCGGCGTTGAGGCGCGGGTCGCAATGGGTATGGTAGCGGTCGGCCAGGCTCTGCTCGGTCACGTCGACGGCACCGCCGGTGCATTCGGTGACGTTCTGCCCGGTCATCTCGGCATGGATGCCGCCGCCGTGCGTGCCCTCGGCGCGGTGCACCGCGAAGAAGCCGCGGACCTCGGCGAGGATGCGCTCGAACGGCCGCGTCTTGTAGCCGTTGGCGGCCTTGACGACATTGCCGTGCATCGGATCGCACGACCATAGCACCGGCCGACCCTCGCGCCGTACGGCGCGAACGAGGGAAGGCAGGTGCTTCTCGATCTTGTCGTAGCCGTAGCGGGTGATGAGCGTGATCCGCCCCGGCTCGCGCGCGGGGTCGAGCGTGTCGAGCATGCGCAGCAGCGCGTCCGGATCGAGGCTCGGCCCGCACTTCAGGCCGATCGGGTTGCCGACGCCGCGCAGGAATTCGACATGCGCCGATCCCTCAAAGCGGGTTCGGTCGCCGATCCACAGAAAGTGCGCCGAGGTGTCGTACCAGCCGCCGGTCAGGCTGTCCTGCCGGGTCAGCGCCTGCTCATAGTGCAGGAGCAGCGCCTCGTGGCTGGTGTAGAAACTGGTGCCGTTGAGTTGCGGCACGGTCTGCGGGTTGATGCCGCACGCCTTCATGAAATCGAGCGCCTCGCCGATCCGGTCGGCGAGCGCCTGATATTGCGCGGCCCACGGGCTGCGGCCCATGAAGTCGAGCGTCCAGGCGTGGACCTGGTGGAGGTTGGCGTAGCCCCCTTGCGCGAAGGCGCGGAGCAGGTTCAGCGTCGCGGCCGACTGGTTGTAGGCCTTGATCAGCCGCTGCGGATCGGGCGCGCGCGAGGTCGGCGCGAAGGCGATGTCGTTGACG
This sequence comes from uncultured Sphingomonadaceae bacterium, assembly GCA_964247195.1. Classification (GTDB taxonomy): domain Bacteria; phylum Pseudomonadota; class Alphaproteobacteria; order Sphingomonadales; family Sphingomonadaceae; genus JAQGLK01. Next base: position 1,810 of record CAXTTP010000359.1, on the reverse strand, counting down.
ATGTCGCCGCGATAGCTGGGCAGCGATACGCCGCCTTGTTCCTCGGTGCCGACGGAACGCGGCTTGGCGAACTGCCCGGCCATGCGGCCGAGCTTCACGATCGGCAGCTTCGACGCATAGGTCAGCACCACCGCCATCTGGAGGATGACGCGAAAGGTGTCGCGGATGTTGTTCGGATGGAACTCGGCGAAGCTCTCGGCGCAGTCGCCGCCCTGAAGCAGAAAGGCGCGACCGGCGGCGGCCTCGGCGAGGTCCGCCTTGAGCGCACGTGCCTCGCCGGCGAACACCAGCGGCGGATAGCGCCCGAGCTCGGCCTCTGCGGTAGCGAGCGCGGCCGCGTCCGGATAGTCGGGGAGTTGCCGCGCCTCGTGCTGCCGCCAGCTGTCGGGCGCCCAGTTCATCGCCATGTCGATTGCCGTCCTTTCGCGCGCGGCTTTTGGGCGCGGGGATCGGCGAAAGCAAGCATCAGCCGCCCCGGCGTGCCGCTACCCAGGTCTCGATCGCGTCGAGCATCTTCTCGGCGGCGGTCCCGTCGCCATACGGGAATGCGGGCACCGCCATCGCGGCATGCGCGGGGGCATGATCGAGCAGGCGGGTCGCGGCCGCGACGATCCGGGCGCTGTCGCTGCCGACGATGGCGATGTTGCCGGTGGCGAGCGCCTCCGGGCGCTCGGTATTGTCGCGCAGCACGAGCAGCGGCACGCCGAGCGCCGGCGCTTCCTCCTGCAGGCCGCCGGAATCGCTCAGCACGAGATGGGCGGCGGCGAGGTGGGCGATGATGTCCGGATAGGACATGGGCTCGACCAGCGCGATCCGCTTGCAGCCGCGCAGCGCGCGCACGATCGGCCCGCGCACCGCCGGGTTGCCGTGCAACGGGAGGACGATCCGCACGTCCGTCCGCTCCGCCAACGTCGCAAGGGCCGCGCAGATGCTCTCGAGCCGCTCGCCGATATTCTCGCGCCGGTGGCACGTGGCGAGGATCAGCTTTTCCGCACCCGGCGCCGGCGGAGGCGCCTGCGCCCGCATCGCGAGCAGCGCATCGATCCCGCTATTGCCGGTGACGTGGACCTCACCGCGGACCGCGGGCTCGGCAGCGAGATGCGCCGCCGCCCGCGCCGACGGGGCGAACAGCAGGCTCGCGACGGCGTCGATCTCGACGCGGTTGCGCTCCTCCGGCCAGGGCAGCGCCAGATCGTGCGAGCGCAGCCCCGCCTCGACATGCGCGATCGGCACCTCCGCCGCCTGCGCGGCGATCGCCGCCGCCCAGGCGGTGGTGGTATCGCCCTGGACCAGGAACAGGTCCGGCGGGTCGACGGCGAGGAGCAGGCGGACGGCATGGGCGACACGCGCCCGCAATCCGTCGATCGATTGGCCGGGCGAGCCGAGGCCGAGCCGGTGGTGGACCTGAAGCCCGAACGCGTCGACGACCTGCTCGAACATCGCATCGTGCTGCCCGCTCGCGATCAGCCGGTGCTCGAACCCCGGCCGCCGGCTGGCGGCAAGCGCGATCGGCGCGAGCTTGATCGCCTCGGGCCGCGTGCCCGCGATCGAGAGCAGCCGGATCATGTCGCTCAGATGCCGGGTACGCCGAGCGTTCGCGCCGCCTCCGCCAATCGCCCCTGTTCGGCCTTGTCGCCGGCGAACGCGGCGGTGGCGTCGCGATAGGTCTGCGCCGCCGCAGGCTGCTCGCCCAGCACCATCCGCGCGCGCATCAGGCGTATCCAGCCGTTGCCATCCTTAGGATTGCCCTTGAGGCGCGCGGCGAGCCCGTCGACCATGCCGCGGACCATCGCCTCCTGCTGGCCCGGCG
>CAXTTP010000358.1:0-2816 GCA_964247195.1 uncultured Sphingomonadaceae bacterium | reverse complement strand
CGCTCCCGGGCGGAGAGACGGTGCCGGCGCTCGGCCAGGGCACCTGGATGATGGGAGAGCGGCACGATCGCCGCGGCGACGAGGTCGCGGCGCTGCGCATGGGCGTCGAACTCGGCATGACGCTCATCGATACGGCCGAGATGTATGGCGATGGCGCAGCAGAAACCCTGATCGGCGAGGCTCTCGGCGATGTCCGCGACCGACTGTTCCTGGTCAGCAAGGCCTACCCGCAGAATGCTTCGCGTAAACGTCTCGTCGGCGCCTGCGAGGCGAGCCTGAAGCGGCTCGGCACCGACCGGCTCGACCTATATCTGCTCCATTGGCGCGGGTCGGTGCCGCTCGGCGAGACCGTCGAGGCGATGGAAGCCCTGAAGGCCGAGGGCAAGATCCGGCACTGGGGCGTCAGCAACCTCGATACCGACGACATGGAAGAGCTTGTCGCGGCGGGCGGAGGCGCCTGCGCGACTGATCAGATCCTCTACAATCTCACGCGGCGAGGGGCCGAACACGACCTGCTGCCCTGGCTCGCGGAGCATGGCATCCCGACGATGGCGTACAGCCCGGTCGAACAGGGACGCCTTCTCGCTGATCGCACCCTCGCCAAGGTCGCAACGACGATCGGAACGACGCCGGCGCAGGTCGCACTAGCCTGGGCGATGCGCCGGGACGGCGCGATCGCCATTCCCAAGGCAGGCTCGGTCGCTCATGTGCGGGAGAACCGCGCGGCTGCGGACCTGGTCCTCTCGGAGACGGATCTTGCGGCACTCGACGCGGCTTTCCCGCGCCCGCGCACTCGTCGCCCGCTCGAGATGCTCTGAGCTTTCGCGATGGCAGTCTTCTTCACCGCCGACACGCACTTCGGCGATCATCGCACGATCAACATTCACCGCCGGCCGTTCGCCGATGTGGCCGCGATGAACGAGGCGATAATTACCGGATGGAACGAGGCGGTCGGCCCGGAGGATGAGGTCTGGCACCTAGGCGACGTCGCGCGTCGGTCGGCGGACGTGGCGGCCTTGCTGGCGCGGCTCAACGGCATCAAGCATCTCGTCCGCGGCAACAACGATGATCCTGGGACCAGCGAGGCCGCCGGCTGGGCGAGCGTCCAGGACTATGCCGAACTGACTCACGACAGCGTCCTGCTTGTGCTTTGCCATTACCCGTTCAGGAGCTGGAACGGGCAGCATCGTCGCTCGATCAACCTGCACGGCCATAGTCATGGCAAGCTGAAGCCACTGCCGCGCCAGTTTGACGTTGGGGTAGATGCACGTGACTTCCGACCCACGACGCTGGCGGCGCTCGTCGGCTCGGTTGCGGCCAAGTCGGGCGGGAACGCCGTTCGGAGCACCCCGCCTGCACTATCGCGTGAGGCGACACCGTGAGCGCGGACGCTCACCCGGTCACCCCGGACGGTCGCTACTTCGTCGTCCGCGGGCGCCTCTGGCGGCGATCGAACCCGTGCCTGCCGGAGGAGCGGCGCGCCACGTTAGTGAGCGAACTCATGATGGCGAGACGTGCCGTAGGAGCCGCGCTGCGCGCCACTGACAAGGCCCGCCTTGCCGAGGCACGTGCTCAGGTCGACCGCGCCAAGGTGACGCTCGGCGAACGCGGGCCGGTGTGGTGGCAGGACGGCTCGCCCGATCTCAATCGCCACTTGGTCGTCAACACGCCCTACGCCAGTTGGCTGGGCGAGCAGGACCGCGCCTCGTGATGAACGCCCCTCCCCGAGCTGCCGCCGGCGCGTTTGCGAAGCAGGATCCAGGTGACGGCTTCGCTTTTAACGCCCCGCCGCGGCTGGTGGCATATCGACGAAGGAGCGGTCTCCGCGCTGACCATGCTATCGAGAGCTGCTCCACGAGAACAAGCGGGCGCTTTACCTCATGTCGAGCCAGGTCAGCCAGCTTCCATCCGACCGGACCTACGCTGCTGTCGTGGCCACGGCATCAACGCCGAAGAGCTCGCCCCGCATCCACCGCTGAACCGCTTCCCGTTCGGCCATTTGGCGAGGCTCATGTCCCGCACGATCGATTGCGCCTTGACCTCGCGGGTGATTCGAGTGGAACATAAGGCGAACATATGAGTCGCTTCGCTGATGCCTGGTGCCCGTACCAAGTTCGAGATCATGTCGCTCCTGCGGGAGAGCGTGACCGACATGCGTCCGCGGCCAGTGCCGCCGCTGCCGTTCGGTATCAGCAATATCGACGAGCGTCTGGCGGACCGAGGTCTGGATGGCGCTGCCCTGCATGAAGTCGCGCCCGCCGCGGCCTCGCTGAGTGACGACGCCGCCGCCACCCTCTTCGTGGCCGGGATCGCCGCCTGCTTCGCCACTGCGGCAAGCGCCCGCGTGCTGTGGGCGGTAAGCCGTTTCGACCTGTACGCGCCGGGTCTCGAGCAGGCCGGTCTCGCACCCGGTCGCGTCATCTTCGCCGAAGGACGCGAGGACAAGGACGTCCTGGCGTTGATGGAGGACGCCCTGCGTCACGGCAGGCTTGCAGCCGTGGTCGGCGAGATCAAACGCGCCGACATGACCGCAACGCGGCGGCTCCAGCTTGCCGCCGACGCAGGCAAGACCCCTGCGATCCTTTCACGGCGCTGGCGGCGCCAGGGTCACTGCCCTCTTGCCGAGCTCTCCGCGGCGACCACGCGCTGGCGCATCGCATGCGCCCCGTCCGAGCGGCTGCCCGCGCCTGGTGTCGGTCGGCCGCGCTGGTCGGTCGAGCTGGTCCGCCAGCGGAACGGCAATCCCTTCTCTCTTTTGGTCGAGGCTTGCGATGACACGGGTCGCCTCGCTCTACCTGCCGGCGCTCGCGATCGAG
>CAXTTP010000357.1:0-2821 GCA_964247195.1 uncultured Sphingomonadaceae bacterium | reverse complement strand
CCGTGACGACGAGGGAACCCGGTGCCGCGCCGGCCACGGGCGACGCAATGCTCGACGCCGGGGATGGCGCGGCAGCCACCGGCGCTGCAGAGGCCGACAGAGTCGGCTGCGTCACGGCGAGACCGGCCAGTTCGGTAGCCACCGGCGGCATCGCTGGCTGGGGCGCGGCCGCGACCTGCCCGGCACTCGCCACCGCCACATCGCGGGAAGCCGCGCTGGCGACGACCGGGGCCGCCACCACGCCGGCGGGCCGCAAGGGCACCGTTGCCGGGGTCGCCACCGCCGGCGCCACTGTTGCGGATGTCGTCAGGGCGGAGGTCCCAGTTGCCGGAGCCGCCGTCGGCGAGGTCGATAGTGCCGGGATCGCCGCTACCGGGCTCGCGGTTGCCGAAGCCGCGCCTGCCGAGACCGCGCCTGCCGGGGTCGCAATCGCCGTAGCCGGAGCCGCCGTCGCCGGAGCCGACACCGCCCGAACCGTCGGCACCACGCCCGCCACAGGCTGTGGACGGGCGGTTATCGCAGCCGCTGCCGGAGCCACCGGCACAATCCCCAGGCTCGCTACCTGCCCGGCCGCCGGCACCACGCCCGCGACGGGCTGCGAGCGCGCGATCACCCGCGCAGGCGCGCTTGTCCGTGGCGCGGTCGTCCCCGGTATCGGGGCGGCCAGCACATGCTGCGGCGGCAGTATCTCGGCCGGCGTTTCCGACTGGCCCGGCCGCCGTCGCGGCAAACGCGCGGCCGCATCGCTCGACGCCGTGACGATCGCGGGGCCGAGTGCCTCGCCCGCCGGGATCAGCGGCGTGTCGCTCCGCGGATCGGTCCGGGGATCGCGCACCGGCGACACCGTGCCGCCGGCAGGCCGCACGCCGGATCGTGCGTCGGCGAACAGCTCGGCCGCCGTGTAGCTCCGACCGTCCGACGGGAAATAGCCGAAATTCACCGCCAGCGCCTTTTGCGCCGGGTTCAGCGTGCCCAGCCGGCCCATGAACCTCGCCATCACCGCTGCCTGCGGCCCCGGCATCGCCGTCTTCACCGCGTTCGCGGCGCCGGTCTGGTCTCCGGTCAGCGCCAGCACGAACGCGCGGGCGCGCACCGCGCCGCTGTCGCGCTTGCGCAGCAGCGGATCGAGCGTCGCCAGCGCACCCATTCGATCGCCGGAGATCGCCTTGGACAGAGCGAGCCGCCGCAGCGTCTCGTCATCCTCCTTGGCGCGCAGGGCGATCGCATAATCGGCCTGCGCGCGGCGATTGTCGCCGTTGAGATCGTTTGCCAGCCCGCGATCGGCGGCGATGTCGCCGGCCGGCACGCCCAGCGCCGCGGCCTCGTCGAACAGCTTCAGCGCGGTGCGCGGCTGCTCCATCTGGACCAGCGCGGCGGCGAGGCCCGCCTTGATCCGCCCGTTGCGCGGCGCGATCTCCTCGGCGCGCGCGTAGAAGCCCAACGCCGCATTGGCATCGCCCACCGCCAGCGCCGCCCGCCCCGCCCCGGTTAGCGAGGCGAGATCGCGCGGATTGGCCGCCAGCATCCGCAGATAGCGGCTCAGCGCCGCCACCGGATCGACATCGGCGATGGTTGGGTAGTTCGGGGCGGGGTAGTTCGACGCGGGATAATTGGTCGCGGGGTAGCTCGGCGTCGGATAGGCCGGCGCCACCTGCGCGATGAGCGAACCGGGCATCCCCGCCAGCGGGATGAGCAGCGCCGCCAGGCGAACGCGCAACGATGGAAGTCTGGTCGTCATGATCGAAGCCAGCTAAGCGACCGGTCGCGCGCCGCCACAAGCGGAAAGGCGGCCGGACGCGCCGAACCGGTGCGGTATGCCGATGAGCTTGCTCGCCCGATCCCCGGCCGGCGCGCCCCGCCGGGCGCGTGGCACGAGGTCGCCGACAACCCGCAGCCTATTGGTTGTTCTGCCGGTTCAGGAAGCGCGGAATGTCCAGCGGCTCGCTGCCACGCTTCGGCTCGGCCTCCGGCTCGGCCTGCGCCTTGGCGGCACCGCGCGCGATATTGGACATCCGCTCGAACAGCGTGCCGCCTTCCCGCGCAATGCGCGGCGCCGGAGCCGGCGGGGTGACGTCGGCGGGCGGTGTCAGCCAGGCCGGCCGCGCCGGCTCTTCTCGCGCCGCAGGGGCAGCCGTGACCGGGGTCGGCGGGCTCAGCATCGCGTCGCTGCTCAGCAGCAGTTCGTTGTCGGCCACAGGCGTCGGCGGGGTCAGTGTCGGCGGGGCAAGCGGCGCCGCGGCGGGCTGCTCGGCGATTGGCACGTTCACCTGCTCGACAACGGGGGACGGGGCGGGGGCCGGCGCGGGTGCCGGGGCCGCTACGGGCGCTGCCGCCGGCGCGGCGACAGGCGCCGGATCGGCCCGGCGGCCCTGCGGGAAGGTGAACAGCTTGGCCGGCTCGGCGGCGGCGGAGGTGTCCGCCTCGATCCCGGTCGCCACCACCGAAACGCGGATCTTGCCTTCCAGGTCGTTGTTGAACGCCGAACCCCAGATGATGTTGGCGTCCGCGTCGACCAGTTCCTTGATGTGGTTGGCCGCCTCGTCCACTTCCATCAGGCGCATGTCCTCGCCGCCGGTGATCGAGATGATGACGCCCTTCGCGCCCTTCATGCTCACCCCGTCCAGCAGCGGGTTGGCGATCGCTTTCTCGGCCGCCTCGATCGCGCGATTGTCGCCCGATGCCTCGCCGGTGCCCATCATCGCCTTGCCCATCTCGCCCATCACGGAGCGGACGTCGGCGAAATCCAGGTTGATGAGGCCGGGCATCACCATCAGGTCGGTGATGCCGCGCACGCCCTGCTGCAGCACCTCGTCCGCCATCT
>CAXTTP010000356.1:0-2839 GCA_964247195.1 uncultured Sphingomonadaceae bacterium | reverse complement strand
GAAGCTTTCCATCGGGGCATTGTCGTAGCAGTTGCCCGTTCGGCTCATTGAGGGTAAGCCTCCGGTGGGGGCCACTTTGCCGGGGACGGGTGATCGGCTGACGTAGCACTGGTGCAAGCGACGGTGTTTGCACTGGTTTTTAGCGACGGTGCGATGACCCGGGTAACGGTGATCTCGGGCGTGGAGCGGCGCCGGGTCTGGACGGACGATCAGAAGCGGGCGCTGGTAGCGGCAGTCTGCGAGCCGGGCGCAAGCGTGGCGGAGATCGCGCGGCGTGGCAGACCTGCGACCGAGCCAGCTTTACCGTTGGCGTCGCGATCTTGCCGAGCCGGTGTCTCCGGGATTTGCGGCGGCGACCATCAGCGCCGAGCCCGAACGGGCGGCGGGATGCGCGGTGGTCTTGGAGATCGGTGGTGCGGTGCTGCGGATCGCGGGCGACGCGCCGCCCGCGCTGGTGGCGGCGGTGGTGCGGTCGCTGCGGCGATGATCCCGGTCCGAAGCGACGTCCGGATCTGGATCGCGACCGGCTGTACGGACATGCGCCGCGGGATGTTCGGTCTGGCGCTGCAGGTGCAGCAGGGATTGAAGCACGATCCGCACGCCGGCGATCTGTATATCTTCCGCGGGCGGCGCGGCGATCTGATCAAGATCCTCTGGCATGACGGCGTGGGCATGTCGCTTTATGCAAAGCGGCTCGATCGGGGGCGCTTCATCTGGCCGTCCGCGACCGATGGCGTGGTGGCGATCACGGCGTCGCAGATGGCATGTCTGCTCGAGGCGATCGACTGGCGCAACCCGCGCACGAGGTGGCGTCCGCAAGCGGCTGGGTGACCTAAAAAGCCAGGTTCTCTGCGGTTTTCTGCTATCCTCGGGCCATGGCGGCAACGCCCTCCAGCGATGTCGCGACGCTTCGCGCGGCGCTCCTGGAAGCCACGGCCGAAGCTGCCCGCACCAAGGCGATCAACGCCGATCTGGCGGCCCGCGTGGCGCTGCTCGAGTTGCAGAACGAGAAGATGCGGCGCGCACTGGACGGGCAGCGTTCCGAACGGGGGCAGTTGCTGATCGATCAGCTCGAGCTTGGTCTGGAGGAGTTGGAAGCGAGCGCTGGCGAGGATGAGGCTCTGGGCCAGCGCGCCGCGGTCGGCACCACCGTCGAGGCGTTCCTGCGTGCGCGACCCTCGCGCAAGCCGCTGCCTGCGCATCTGCCGCGCGAGCGGATCGTCGTTCCCGGTCCGACCAGTTGCGCCTGCTGCGGATCGGACCGGCTGTCGAGGCTCGGCGAGGACGTGACCGAGACGCTCGAGGTTATCCCGCGGCAGTGGAAGGTGATCCAGACCGTGCGCGAGCGGTTCGCCTGCCGCACGTGCGAGGCGGTGACCCAGCCCCCCGCACCATTCCATGCGACGCCGCGCGGGTTGTTCGGCCCGAGCTTCCTGGCGATGGTCCTGTTCGAGAAGTTCGGCACGCACCAGCCTCTCAACCGTCAGCGCGACCGCTATGCCCGCGAGGGCGTGGAGATCAGCCTGTCGACGCTCGCCGACCAGGTCGGTGCCTGCGCGGCCGCGCTCGCGCCGCTGCACCGGCTGATCGAGGGACATGTCCTCGCCGCCGAGCGGATTCACGGCGACGATACTACCGTGCCGGTGCCGGCGAAGACGAAGACCGACGTCGGACGGCTGTGGACCTATGTCCGCGATGACCGACCGTTCGGCGGTCCTGCGCCGCCAGCCGCCCTGTTCCGCTACTCGCGCGATCGCCGCGGTGAACACCCGGTCGAGCACCTCTGCGATTATGGCGGCATCCTCCAGGCCGACGCCTATGCCGGCTACAACGCGCTGTTCCGTACCGACCGATCGCCGGTGCCGCTCACCCGCGCGCTGTGCTGGGCCCATGCCAGGCGCAAGTTCTTCGAGCTGGCCGATGTCGCCGCGCAGCTGAAGCGACGCCGGGGTGCCGCCATCATCTCGCCGATCGCGGCCGAAGCGGTCAGGCGTATCGACACGATCTTCGACGCCGAACGCGCAGTCATCGGCACGGCCGCCGCCCAGCGCTTCGCCATGCGCCAGGAGATAACGGCTCCGCTCGTCACCGACCTGGAGCAGTGGCTGCGGTCGCAGCGCGCCGCTCGCCCGCCACAACCCGGTCGCGGGCGCGATCGACTATATGCTGAAGGACTGGACTGCGTTCGCCCGGTTCCTGGGTAATGGCCGCATCTGCCTGACGAACAACGCGGCCGAACGCGCGTTGCGCGGCGTCGCCCTTGGTAGGAAGGCATGGTTGTTCGCCGGCTCCGACCGCGGCGGTCAGCGCGCCGCGTTCATGTACACCCTGATCGGTACCGCCAAGCTCAACGACATCGACCCGCAGGCATGGCTCGCGAACATCTTGGCCCGTATCGCCGACATGCCCCAGAACCGGCTCAACGAACTGCTGCCATGGAACTGGCGGCGACCAGCGGAACTGCTCATGGCCGCGTAGCGGCGGCCCTCACCGAAGGCTTACGCTTTGCCCCGGCCGAACCCGTCCTTTGAGGGCGGAACATGCGAATTGTTCGATGCCTTGCGCGGCTTGCCGACCAACGCCTCGAGTTCTGTCACCCGCGCGGCCAGCCGCTCGATCAAATCCTGCTGCTGCGCCAGCAGCGCATCCTTTTCGGCGTCACTTAGCCCGAAGCGCGGTGGAAGCGGCATGAACAGGATGAATCAGATACTCGCGCCCGCCGCAACCCTTTCCTGCCAACCCGGTGAGCAGTTACTTAGCTTGAGAACCGGCACCTGTTGGCAAACCATCTGGATGCTGTGCTGCCGCAACCAGAGCAGTCATCGCTCCCTCCCAGTCC
>CAXTTP010000355.1:0-2859 GCA_964247195.1 uncultured Sphingomonadaceae bacterium | reverse complement strand
GGCGGCGATGCCGCGGATCACGACCTCCGAGACGCCGGGCTGGTAGTCGTTGAAGACGACGCCGGGCAGACGGACGATATAGTCCGACAGGCTGTTGGCGTTCGCCTTGGCAAGCTGCGCGCCGGTCACCGCACTGATCGGCAGGGCGACCTGGCTCAGCCGCTCGTCGCGCTTGGTGGCGGTGACGATGATGTCGGCGCTGCTGTCGGTGACGGCGGTGGCGTTCGTCGTCGCGGCCACGTCCTGCGCACGCGCGGGCGAGACGATAAGTCCCGCAGCGGCGATCAGCGCGGCGGCGGCGGTCGCGGTTCTGAAACGGGCAGTCCCCATGATGATTCCCCCCAAAGCTGTCCGGCGTCGGCACGCACGGGCCGGACGGATGAACCTGATCTCTCCCGCGTGGCGTGCGCCCGCGATCTCCGGCATCGCCGGGCGCGAGGCGTCGTGCCACTTTGCGAACGATCCGCAGAAATTGGGTAAGCCAAAACATCCAAAAACAGGATGGCGATGGGTCCAAGCGGTGCTCAGTCGCGCCCGGCCCGGGCGAGGCCGGCGAGCGCGGCGGACGCCTCGTCCTCGGCAAGGCTGGCAAAGCCCAGCCGGAGCCCGCGCGGGGCATCGTCGGTCTGGGCGAACGAGCGCGACGAGGCGACGCTGATACCCTGCGCCGCCGCGCCGGCCTCGACGCGGTCGAGATCCGCCGGATCGAGAAACCGCAGCCAGAAGGCGAGGCCGCCGTCCGGCAGCCGGAACGCCACTCGGTCGCCGAGCGTGCCTTCGATCGACCGGGCGAAGGCGAGGCGGCGGTCGGCGTAGACCTGGGTCACCTTGCGGGCGTGGCGGCGCAGCTCGCCGCTGGCGATCAGCTCGGCGGCGGCATCCTCGCTCAGCGTGTTGCCCATGCCGTCGATCACCGAGACCTGGTGGGCGATCGCGTCGACCACCGGCACCGGCGCCGCCACATAGCCGATCCGGAGCGCCGGCAGCAGCAGCTTGGATAGCGACCCGACATAGATCACGCGCTCCGGCGCGTAGCTCGCCATCGGCAGCAACGGCTGCGATTCGAAATGGAACTCATGATCGTAATCGTCCTCGATCACCGCGAAACCGAACTCGCGCGCCAGTTCGAGCAGGCGCAGCCGCCGCTCCGGGCGGAGCGCAACCGATGTCGGGAACTGGTGGTGCGGGGTGAGGAAGATCGCGCGCACCGGGCCGGCCCGGCACTGCCGCTCGACGTCGGCGACGTCGACGCCGTGGCGGTCCAGCGCGACCGGGACGATCCGGGCGCCGCGCGAAGCAAAGGCCGCGACCGCAGGCTCGTAGGTCAGTGCCTCGACCAGCACGGTATCGCCCGGCCGGATCAGCGTGCACGCGGCGAGATAGATGCCGTTCTGGCTGCCCCGGGTAATGCAGATGTTCGAGGCGTCGACCGAGAGCCCGCGCTCGCTGTTCAACATGGTCGCGATCGCCTCGCGCAGGATCGGCGAGCCGCGCGGGTCGCGATATTGAGTGAGGTTGTCGCGCGAGGCGCGCTGGATGGCGGTGCGATAGGCGCGGCTCAGCAGCTCCGGCGGGAACAGCCGGCCGTCCGGCGAGCCTTCGTCGAGCTTGAGCCAGCGTCCCTGCGGCAGCGCGAGCGAGCGAGCCGGCGGCGGATTGAAGGCGTAGGCCGGCGTCGCCGGGCGGCGGGGCGAGGCCGGGCGCGCGCTGACCGGCTTGGACGACGGCAGCGAGCCCGAGACGATGGTGCCGCGGGTGCCGCGCGAGCTCAGCCAGCCCTGCGCGATCAGGTCCTCATAGGCCAGCACGACCGTCTTGCGGTTCACGCCCAGCATCGCGGCGAGTTCGCGGCTGCTCGGCAGGAAGGTGCCGGTGCCGAGCCGCCCACGCTCGATCTCGTGGATCATGGCGTGGACGATCTGCATGTAGATGGGCGCGGGCCCCGACGGATCGATGCGCTCGCCGATCGTGATCTCCCAGGGTCGCAGCATTGGACCTCTCGACCGTCCCAGGATCGCAAACCGCCGGGTCCAGCTTAGGCACCCGCCGCCTCTTCGCAACCGCAAACTTGGTCCAGCCGCTATTCCGATGTTGGCGCTTGAACGAAGCGCTAACGCCCCCGAACGTGCCGCCATCGCGTCAGCGATCGGGCACGAGGTCTGGATACCGAACGTCAGATGGACGAACTCTTCGATGCGCCAGCGCCCGCCGCCGAGATCGTTCCTGCCACGTCGCCATTCGGCCGCTTCGGCGACCGCGACGTCCTCGACCTCATAGCCGAGTTCCCGCTTGCCTGGGTGTGCGGGGCCGGCGGAGGGCTTTCCCAGCCGGCCCTGCTGCCGCTTCTCAGCGAGACGGACGGCGATGGCAGGCTGCTTGCCCTGATCGGCCACATGGCGCGCCACAACCCTCTGCACGCCGCACTACGGGCCGATCCCCGCTGCCTCCTCCTCTTCACCGGACCGCACGCATATGTCTCGCCGGAACTCGTCGGCGATCGGCAATGGGCGCCGACTTGGAACTATGCGCAACTGCGGGTCGCGGGCGAACTTCGGTTCGGCGACACCGCTGCCGCCGTGAGCGCGCTGGTTGGGACGATGGAAGCGGTGCGTGCCGACCCGTGGCGGATCGAGGATATGGGGCCGCGCTACGAAGTGCTGGAAAAGGCGATCGTGGGCTTCCGCGTCCCGGTCGACCGGATCGACGGCCGGTTCAAGCTGGGGCAGGACGAGCCGCCCGAGACGGTGCGGCGGATCATCGCCGGCCATCCGGATGCCGATCTCGTCCGCTGGATGCGCCGGTTCAACGCGACGCGAATCTAGCGTCGGGGGAAGTCGCGACCTGAGCCCCGCTGGCTAC
>CAXTTP010000354.1:0-2870 GCA_964247195.1 uncultured Sphingomonadaceae bacterium | reverse complement strand
CGTGAAGGGTGGCGTCGCGCGCATCGACGGCGACGATGCCGCAATCGCCCGATGGCTCCGCGACATCGCGAAGGCGGGGGAGAGCAATTACAAGGACGAGAAACGCGGGCGGGCGAACGTTCCGGTTAACTATACCGGCGCCGCCTCGATCCTGAACGGCCGCGCCGCCGCCCGGCTGCTGAACGTCACGCTGCCGGGCAAGGGCCAGCAGTTCGAGGTGGTCGGCATCCCGCTCGGCGCGCCCGGCTTCTATGTCGTCGAGCTCGCCAGCCCGCGGCTCGGCGCGGCGCTGCTCGGGCGGCCGGCGCCACGCTACGTCGCCGCCGGCGCGCTCGTCACCAATATCGGCGTGCACTTCAAATGGGGCCGCGCCGCCTCGCTCGCCTGGGTGACCGCGCTCGACAGCGGCCAGCCGCTCGCCGGAGCTGAGGTTCGCATCACCGACAGCTGCACCGGCCGCCTGCTCGCGCGCGGCACGAGCGACGCCGCCGGCCGGCTGCTCGTCCGCGGCGGCCTGCCCGAGCCGCAGTCGGACGGCGGCTGCGAGGAGGACAATCCCCACCCGCTGATGATCTCGGCGCGCGCCGCCGGCGATTTCGGCTTCACCATGACGAGCTGGTCGGAAGGCATCCGCCCCTATGATTTCGACCTGCCTTATGGTTGGTCGAAGCCCGACGACATCCTCCACACCGTCTTCGACCGCACCCTGATCCGCGCCGGCGAGACGGTGAACATGAAGCATATCCTGCGCCGCCCCGCCGCGCAGGGTTTCGTGCTGGCGGGTGCGCTCAAGGGCATTCTGCGCCTCACCCATCGCGGCTCGGACACGCAGTTCGACCTGCCGCTGGCGATCGGCGCCGACGGCGTCGGCGAGAACAGCTGGACCGCGCCGGCCGGCGCGCCGCAGGGCGACTACGACCTGACCGTCATCGTCGGCGATCGCACCATCGACAGCGGCCAGTCGATCCGCGTCGACGAGTTCCGTCTGCCGACGATGCGCGCCACCGTCACCGGCCCGAAGACGCCCGCGGTGCGCCCGAAGTCAGTGCCGCTCGACCTCTATGTCGGCTATCTGTCGGGCGGCGGCGCGTCCAACCTGCCGGTACGGCTGCGTGCCGCGTTCGAGAGCGATGACGGGGCACCGAAGGGCTGGGACGGCTGGACGTTCGGCGGCCAAGCCGTCACCGAGGGGGTCCGGCCGCTCGACGGCGACGGCCAGGAGAGCCGGCCGCCCCTTCCGGATGCGCAGACGCTGCCGGTCACGCTCGACGGCTCCGGCACGGCGCGGACCTCGCTCGACGTGCCGGGCGCGCTCGACGGGCCGGCGGTGATGGCGGTCGAGATGGACTATCAGGACGCCAACGGCGAGGTGCTGACCGCATCGCGCCGCGTGCCGCTGCTCGCCTCGGCGATCCGCGTCGGCGTGAAGACCGACGGCTGGCTGATGCGCGATACCGATCTGCGCCTCAAGCTGGTCGCGCTCGACAGCGAGGGGCACCCGGTGCGTGGCCGGCGCATCACGGTCGATCTCTACAGCCGCGAGATATTGTCGGCGCGCCGGCGCCTGATCGGCGGCTTCTACGCCTTCGACAACAATGCGCGCACGACGAAGCTCGGCACCTCCTGCACCGCCACCACCGACGCGCAGGGGCTGGCCGAATGCGCGCTGGCCCCCGGCGTCTCGGGCGAGGTCTATGTGGTGGCGAAGGCGAGCGACGACGACGGCAACGTCGCCCGCGCGGTCAGCTCGGTGTGGCTCGCCGGCGAGGACGAATGGTGGTTCGGCGGCGACAATGGCGATCGCATGGACCTCGTACCCGAGGCGGTCGACTACAAGTCGGGCGATACGGCGCGCTTCCAGGTACGGATGCCGTTCCGCTCCGCCACCGCGCTCGTCACGGTGGAGCGCGAGGGCGTGCTCTCCAGCTTCGTCACCACGCTCTCGGGCAAGGATCCGGTGGTGGCGGTGCCGCTGAATGGCACCTACGCGCCCGACGTCTACGTCTCGGTGCTGGCGGTGCGCGGGCGGATCGCCGGCTGGCGACTGTGGCTCGCCGACTTCGCGCGGCGCTGGCACCTGCCCTTCTTCAGCCGCGAGGGGGCACGGCCGACCGCGCTGGTCGACCTCGCGAAGCCCAGCTTCCGGCTCGGCATCGCCAAGATCAACGTCGGCTGGGAAGCCCATGCGCTCGCCGTAGACGTGCGTGCGGACCGCGCCAAATACCGGGTCCGCGATGTCGCGCAGGTCGCGGTGCAGGTGCGCGGCGCCGGCGGGACGCCGCCGCATTCCGCCGAGATCGCCTTCGCCGCCGTTGACGAGGCTTTGCTCCAGCTCTCGCCAAATCCGAGCTGGAAGCTGATCGACGCGATGATGGGGGATCGGCCGCTGTCGGTGATCACCTCGACCGCGCAGACCCAGGTGGTCGGCAAGCGCCATTACGGCAAGAAGGCGGTCGAGGCGGGCGGCGGTGGCGGCGGCGACCTCTCGGCGGTGAACCGCACCGATTTCCGGCCGGTGCTGCTGTGGAAGGGGCGCGTGCCGCTCGACGCGGCGGGCCGCGCGCGGCTGGCGGTGCCGCTGTCGGATGCGCTCTCCTCGTTCCGGCTGGTCGCGATCGCCACCGCCGGGCCGGGCCGCTTCGGCACCGGCGACACGACGGTGCGCACGACCCAGGACCTGACGCTCTATTCGGGCATCCCGCCGCTGGTCCGTTCGGGCGACTTCTACGGCGCGAGCTTCACGCTGCGCAACGGATCGGACAAGCCGATGCGCGTTACCGCCACCGCCACGACGCTGCCGCGGATCGGCACTGCCCCGCCGCTCACGGTAACGATCCCGGCCGACCGCGCGGTGCCCGTCACATGGAACC
>CAXTTP010000353.1:0-2901 GCA_964247195.1 uncultured Sphingomonadaceae bacterium | reverse complement strand
GGAACGCCGAACTTCGCCAGCAACTCCTTCGCCTGATACTCGTGGATGTTCATGTTGCCTCGGCGCCCTCGCTGGCGGGGATGATGCCGGCGGCTAAAGCATGATCCGGGTGCGAACGCCACACCAGACCGGGGCAGTCCCCTCGCCGGCTCAGCTGGCGATCGCGCAGCCGATGCCGGACTTGGTGACGACCTTCACGATGTGCGGATCGCCGATCGCGCTCACCCGCTCCTCGATGTCGCGGATGCTCATGCCGCCGACGTCCTGGCGCGGCAGCTTGGCAACGTGGGCGAGCTGGCGAAGCTCGTCGTTGGAGAGTTTCTCGACCAGCCGGTCGGCCATGCACGACGCCATCCGCGGCGGCAGGCCGGCGCGCAGCAGCGCCTCGCGCACCCGCTCAGTCTTGGACACGGTCATGCAGCCGGCGAGCGCCAGCCCAAGCAACATCATCGACACGATCCGCTTCACCTTCGGCCTCCTGCAATCGCCGCCGCATCGGCGCACCAGCGTGAGCGGAGGCTGAACGGGACATCCGGCGATTCACGCCCTATAGGTAGCGCATGTCCGCGCCAACCGGCATCCTGCTGTTCCTCGCCACCGTGCTCGGCATGGAGGTCGTCGCCTATGTCGCGCACCGCTGGGTGATGCACGGCCCGGGCTGGTTCCTGCACGCCAGCCACCACCGCGCGCGCCACGGCGCGTTCGAGGCGAACGACTGGTATGCGGTCATCTTCGCGGTGCCGTCGATCGTGCTGCTGCTCGGCGGCGTCCAGCTCGGCTGGTGGCCGGGCTGGACCTGGATCGGCGCCGGCATCGCCGCCTACGGCGCGATCTATTTCGGCTTCCACGACGTCGTCGTCCACAAGCGCGTCGGCCACCGCTACGTGCCGCGCTCGGCCTATATGAAGCGCATCGTCCAGGCGCACCGGCTTCATCATGTCGTCGAGACGAAGGCGGGGACGGTGAGCTTCGGCTTCCTGTGGGCGCCCAGGCCCGAGGCGCTGAAGGCCGAGCTCGCACGGCGCGGCCGGGTGGGCGTGCGGGAGCCGGCGCGGGTCGAGTAGCTCAACGCGGGCGCGTCCACAGCCCGGCGCGGCTGCCGTCGCCCGACCAGCGCCTGTTCCGCCACGCCGCCTGCCATCCGGCGCGGGCGACCCAGCCGAGCTTGGCAGCGGTCGACACAACCACCCGTCGATCCCAAGCATGGGCGCCGCGTCTGGCTACCTCCCGCGCGATGTCGCCATAGATTCCCGCCGCCGCCAGCACCGCCCAGGCCGAGCGGAAGGAGAGCGACGGCGTGCCGTGCCGCGCCGACTCCTCGTACGCACCGGCCCGCTCGGAAAGCCGCCGGCCCAGCATCGCTAGGCGCTCGCGGTGAGGCGGGCGGAGCGCCTCGCCGGGGGGCACGTCGATCTCGGCGAGCCATGCGACCGGCAGATAGCAGCGCCCCGCCGCGTCGTCCTCGCTGAGGTCCCGGGCGATGTTGGCGAGCTGGAAGGCCAGCCCGAGGTCGCAGGCGCGGTCCAGCACGGCAGCTTCGTCCGGGTCGACGCCCATCACGATCGCCATCATCACGCCGACCGCGCCGGCGACATGGTAGCAGTAACGATAGAGGTCGTTCTCGTCGCGGGGCCGGAACCCGTCGGCATCCATGGCGAAGCCGGCGACCAGATCGCGCGGCAGGCGGTGCGGCATGCCGGTCTCGCGCACCACCACGCCGAGCGCGTCGAACGCCGGCTGGCCGGTCGCCACGCCGGCGAGCGCCGCCTCGGTCAGCGCGCTGATCTCGGCCAGCCGTGCCGCCGGATCGGCGACCGTGGTGCGACCCTGGCCGAGCTCCTGCCCGTCGGCGAGATCGTCGCAGCGCCGGCACCAGGCGTAGAGAAGCCACGCCCGCTCGCGCGTCGCCGGATCGAACAGGGTGCTCGCGGTGGCAAAGGATTTCGAGCCCCTGGCGATGCTGTCACGCGCGGCTGCGACGAGCGCCGCCCGGCTCAGCGGTCGCGCGGCCGGATCTATCGCCGCGTCTCCAGCCGTGCCGAGCGCGCGGGTCGTCACGGCGGAGGCCGGGTCGTTGCCGGCGCTCCCGACCCGCAGAACACGCACAGTCGCTTCACCGCGAACCGCCGCCGTTGATGTCCTCCAGCATCAGCGCCGCCGTCGCCTTCGCCGAGCCGACGACGCCGGGGATGCCGGCGCCGGGATGGGTGCCCGCCCCGACGAAATAGAGGTTGGGGATAACGTCGTCGCGATTGTGCGTCCGGAAGAAGGCGGATTGGGTAAGGATCGGCTCCAGGCTGAAGGCGGAGCCGAGATGGGCGTTGAGGTCCTGCCCGAAGTCCGCCGGCGTGTAGTGGAAGCTCGTCACCAGCCGCTCGCGCAGCCCCGGGATCAGCCGCGCCTCGAGATGGTCGAGGATGCGGTCGGCATATTTGGGCCCGACATCCGCCCAGTCGATCGGCAGCTTGCCCATGTGCGGTACCGGCGCGAGCGCGTAGAAGGTCGAGCAGCCGTCCGGCGCCATCGCCGGATCGGTTGCGGTCGGGTGGTGGAGGTAGAGCGAGAAATCCTCCGCCAACACGCCGCGATCGTAGATGTCGCCGAGCAGCCCTTTGTAGCGCGGCCCGAACAGGATCATGTGGTGGGGGATGCCGGGGAAGCGCCCGCGCAGCCCGAAATGGACCACGAACAGCGAGGGCGAGAAGCGCTTGCGCTCCAGCTTGGCGGCGGTGCCCTTGCCGCGCCGCGTGCCGCCGAGCAGGTCGCGATAGCTGTGCATGATGTCGGCGTTGGTCGCCACCGCGTCGAAGTCTTGGTGCCAGCCGCTGGCGGTGGTGAGGCCGGTCGCGCGGTCGCCGAGCGTGTCGATCGCGGTTACCGGATCGGCCATCCGCACCGTTC
>CAXTTP010000352.1:0-2913 GCA_964247195.1 uncultured Sphingomonadaceae bacterium | reverse complement strand
CGCCGGCGCCGGTCGGCGTCCAGCCCGGCGATCCGGCGGACGCGGCGGCCGCGCTGCAGGCCGCCGCCGCCACGGACGACGAGGTTGGCGGCACCGCCGGCGGGGCCAGTGTCTACGATCCCTGGGAGGGCTTCAACCGCAAGGTCTGGGGCTTCAACATGACGTTCGACCGGATCGCCGCCAAGCCGGTCTCGACCGTCTACCGCACCGTCACGCCGCGTCCCGCCCGCGGCGGCCTGTCGCGCGTGCTCGCCAATCTTTCCGAGCCCTTCTCCGCCGTCAACGGCCTGCTCCAGGGCAAGCCGGACCGCGCCTTCAACTCGCTCGGCCGCTTCGTCATCAACCTCACCGCGGGCGTCGGCGGCCTCGCCGACCAGGCGTCGCGCATGGGCCTGCGCCCGACGCCCGAGGATTTCGGACAGACGCTGGCGCACTGGGGCGTGAAGAGCGGGCCCTATCTGGTCCTGCCGCTGCTCGGGCCGTCGACGGTGCGCGACGGCATCGGCAGCGGCGCCGCCTTCCTGATCGATCCCTATCGCATCGGCGTGCGCGAAGCGGATCTGTCGACCGTCCAGGGTCTCGGCCTCAACGCCTTCCAGATCATCAGCGCGCGCAGCGACCTGACCGATTCGGGCGGCGACACCTTCCTCAAGACCAGCCTCGATTCCTATGCCGCGGCGCGATCGGCCTATCTCCAGCGCCGCCAGCAGGCGATCCTGGACCAGGACGGCGGCAGCGGGCCGGCTTCGGGCGGTGCGGCAACCTCCGACGACGCGGCGATGGACGCGGCGGTGAACGAGCTCAAGAACGAGCAGGGCGCCGGCAGCGCCGCACCCGACGCGACCGCGCCGCCGGCGAGCCCGCCCGCTCCGGCGACCACGCCGACCCCGCCGACGCCGAACTGATCCCCCGCCGCGACAAGGAGAGATCGCATGAAGTCCCTCGCCGCCCTGCCCTTCGTCCTAGCCGGCGCGCTGGCGCTCGCCGCCTGCTCCGGCAAGAGCCAGAGCGACGCGTCCGCCACCGCCAACGATGCCGCCGCCGACGTCAACGCCACCGCCGACGCCGCCGTCGCCGATGTCGATGCCGCCGCGACCGCCGCCGGCAACACGCTGGATAACGCCGCGGAGGCGACCGGCAACACCCTCGACAATGCCGGCGACGCCATCGAGGGGGCGGCCAAGAACACACTCTGATCCGGCGCGGAAGGCAGCACTGCGAGGGCCGCCGCGGTTGTCGAAGCGGCCCCTTTTGCTTTGCGAGAGACACGCTACACTCCGGCGCGGATGACGTTGCGGAGCCTCGAGCGATGAAGAACCATGTCGCGATCGCCACCCTTGCGCTGGCGCTGCTTGCCGGCTGCGGCCATAGCGGCAACGAGCCGGGCGTGGGCGGCGTCACCGCCGACGAGGCGGCGCAGCTCAACAACGCCGCCGAGATGCTCGACGCCTCCGCCGACGGCCTCTCCGCACCGGCCACGAACGACGACACGACCAGCGACGGCGGGAATGCTTCCTAAGTCGTGAACCCCCCGACGAAATTTACTCTGCTGGTGCTGGCCGGCATCGTCTTTCTCCCCCCGGCCGGCAGCCACTCGACCGATTTTGCTCTCCGGCACGCCTCGCGGCCGGCATCGGCGTCCGAGCTTGCGTTCACCGGCTTCGTCGTCGACGACGCCGATCTGCTCGACATCAGCACACGCCGCAGGCTCACCGCGCAGCTCGGCGCGTTCCAACGGGGTACGGGACATCAGCTCGTCGTCGTCACCGTCACCGACTTGCACGGCGAAGACGTTGGCCGGTTCGCGACGGCGCTCGGCAATCGCTGGGGCGTTGGTCGCAAGGAAGCGAACGACGGCGTCGTGCTGCTGGTTGCGCCTCACGAGAGGAAAGCGCGCATCGCCGTTGGCCGGGGCCTGGAAAGCCAGCTCAGCAATGCGCGGTGCGCGGCGATCATGGACCGCGAGATCATTCCCGCATTCGCACGCGGGGAGATGACGGCCGGCATCGAGGCCGGCGTGACGGCGATCATCCACTCGCTCGAGCGCCGTCACTGACCGGCAATCCGGCGTCACGAAAAAAGGCCGGGGATCGCTCCCCGGCCCTCCTTTTTGCGTTGGCGTCAGGTAGCGAGGACTTAGAAGTCCATGCCGCCCATGCCGCCCATGCCGCCGCCGCCGGGCATGCCCATCGGGGCACCCTTGTCGTCGGCGGGCAGCTCGGCGATCGTCGCCTCGGTGGTGATCAGCAGGCCGGCGACCGACGCCGCGTCCTGGAGCGCGGTGCGGACGACCTTGGTCGGGTCGATCACGCCGGCGGTGACGAGGTTCTCGTAGGTGTCGGTCTGGGCGTTGAAGCCCAGCGTCGGATCGTTGCCCTCGAGCAGCTTGCCCGAGATCACCGCGCCGTCATGACCGGCGTTCTGCGCGATCTGGCGAAGCGGCGCGTAGAGCGCCTTGCGGACGATGTCGACGCCGCGCGTCTGGTCGTCATTGGCACCCTTGAGCCCCTCGATCGCCTTGGTGGCGTAGAGGAGAGCGGTACCGCCACCGGGGACGATGCCTTCCTCGACCGCCGCGCGGGTCGCGTGGAGAGCGTCGTCGACGCGATCCTTGCGCTCCTTGACCTCGACCTCGGTGGAACCGCCGACCTTGATGACCGCGACGCCGCCGGCGAGCTTGGCAAGGCGCTCCTGGAGCTTCTCCTTGTCGTAGTCGCTGGTGGTGTTCTCGATCTGGCGGCGGATCGCCTCGACGCGGCCCTTGATCGCATCGGACTCACCGGCGCCATCGACGATGGTGGTGTTGTCCTTGTCGATCGTGACGCGCTTGGCGGTGCCGAGCATCTGCACGGTCACGCTCTCGAGCTTGATGCCGAGATCCTCGGAGATCATCTCGCCCTTGGTCAGGATCGC
>CAXTTP010000351.1:1522-2920 GCA_964247195.1 uncultured Sphingomonadaceae bacterium | reverse complement strand
GGATGCGGGCCGAACGATCGTCGCCTGCCGCGCCCAGCCGCGCGATCAGCTGCGCCAGCCCCGCCGCATCGGGTGCCTCGTGCAGCGCCGCATCGCCGTGCGCGATCGCCGCGCCATAGGTCGCAAGATCGCTCGCGCCGCTGCCCAGCCGCGCCGCCAGCGCCTCCGCCTGGCCATGCGCCGCCTCGACCAGCGCCGCGACCTCGTCCGCCGGCATGTCCCCGACATGGTCGCGCCGCAGCGCCGCCACCGCCGCCATGTCGAAGCGGCCATCGCCCAGCGCCGCCGCGACCGCAGCGCTCAGCACCGGATCGTCGCCTTCGACGTGGCGCAGCAGCAGGTCGACCACCGGCGTCTCGGGCGACAGGCCGGTCGCACCCAGCAGCTCGCGAACCCGGTCGAGTAGCAGCAATCGCGGATGACCCAGCGCTCCCGCGACCTCGGCCGGACCGGCGCTCGTGAAACGCCCCGATTGATCCACCGAACCCTCCGCTGCCGCCAGGGCATCGGCTTTTGAACGGCGCGGCGGAGCCCGGCTTTAGCTGGAGACGATCCGGCCCGAGGGACGGCGGCGAAGCACGATGCCGGCAACGCCCAGCGCGGCGATCCCGATGGCCCAGCCGGCGATACCCGTCGACACTTCGGCGGCCTGGTGCGGCGCCGGCCGGGGCCCGGGTGCGACCGCCTGAACGGCAACAAGCTGCGGCTCGGTGTCCAATACGACAAGCGCGCCCGCAGGCGTGCTGCACCCCAGCCACAGGGCGATCATGGCAGCTGGCAGGCGGACCTTGGCCATCGCGGATTCCTCCGGTTTTCCTCAACGCGGGAACGACGATCCCGCGGTGCAACAAAAATACGCCGATCCGCAGACCGATTTTATAGCCGTAACGGGTAAACGCCGCGTTAGCAGGCCAGTTCCAGCCACGCATTGATTCAACGATCAACCTCTAAGCCATTGTTTTATGAACGATTATAAATTGGCGCTGGTCGCCGGGGCTTGTTGCAGGTCTCGCTGCACCTTTTTCCGCTATCTTGCTGCGACCGCTAAGAAATCCGTCTCGGGCATAACCATTCACTCGAGGAATGAGGCGAGTGGATCGCTGCGGACTGGACATCGCGCGACGCTGGTGCATTGAGCCCCCAACCACTGGAGTCCCACGAAAATGCGTTGCAAAGTCCTGATCGCAGCGAGCCTGACGCTTGCCGCCGCCCCGACTCTCGCGGCTGCGGTCGATGCCGGCGCCGCCGGCGGTGCAGTCGATGCCGGCGTTGCCGGTGGTGCGCAGCTTGGCGCCGAATACGGGCACGACATAGCCGGCGTTGAGATCGAGCTGGTTGTAGGACTTGATCGGGAACTGGTCGGACTGCCCGGCGAAGGCGGTGTCGAGGCCGTACTGC
>CAXTTP010000351.1:0-1512 GCA_964247195.1 uncultured Sphingomonadaceae bacterium | reverse complement strand
GCCGGGCGCTCCGTGCTCGAGGCCGGGGGCGGTGCGGTCGATGCCGGCGTCGCCGGTGGGGCAGCCGACGCCGGAATGGCCAACGGCTCCGAGATCGTCGTCACCGCGCTGCCGATCCCGCGCGGCGACGCGGCCTATGACATCGTCACCATCGACCGCGAGCGTCTGACCGGCACCGCCTCCAATCGTATCGAGGACGTGCTGCGCGACGTCGCCGGCTTCCAGCAGTTCCGCCGCACCGACAGCCGCACCGCCAACCCGACGAGCCAGGGCGCCACCCTGCGGGCGCTGGGCGGCAACGCCTCGTCGCGGGCGCTGGTGCTGCTCGACGGCGCCCCGGTCGCCGATCCCTTTGCCGGTTACATCCCGTGGTTCGCGCTGGCCCCGGAGCGCCTCGGCGCGGTGCGGGTGACACGCGGCGCAGGGGCGGGCGCCTTCGGCAGCGGCGCGCTCGCCGGCACCATCGAATTACAGAGCGCCGACGCCGCGACCCTGCCCGGCCTGCAGGCCGAACTCGATTATGGCAGCCGCAACTCGCTGTCCGCCAACGCCGTCGGCAGCGCGCAACTGGGCGGCGGCAGCGCCTCGGTGTTCGGCCGCTACGACCGCGGCGACGGCTACATCATCATCCCGCAGGGCCAGCGCGGCCCCGCCGACATCCCGGCCAAATACCGCCAGGGCAGCATCGGCTTCCACATCGCCGCGCCGCTGACCGACGATGTCCAGCTGCTGGTCAATGCCCTGGGCTTCCAGGACGACCGGGTCCGCGGCATCGCCGGCAACGCGACCGACATCACCGGCGCCAATACCAGCGTGCGGCTGCTCGGGCAGGGCAAGTGGCAGTGGGAGGCGCTGGCCTATCTCCAGTCGATGACCTTCTCCAACACCGTCACCGCGCTCGACGCGACGCGCACCATCGGCACGCCGTCGCTGAACCAGTACAACACCCCGGCCACCGGCATCGGCGGCAAGTTCGAGATCCGGCCCCCGATGGGCGACGGCATCGAGCTGCGCCTCGGCTTCGACGCCCGCGACGAGGTCGGCCGCACCGAGGAACAGTCGCGCTACCTGCTCGGCCGCTACACGCGGCTGCGCGAGGGCGGCGGCCACAACACCGTGTTCGGTGCCTATGTCGAAGCCAGCGCCGAGCCGATCGAGCGCGTCACCCTGACTGCGGGCGGTCGCGTCGATCGCTGGAAGATCGCCGATGGCTTCCTCCACGAAGTCGACGCCCAGACCTTCGCCACGACCATCGACGATCACCCCGCCAACCGCAGCAAGTGGGAACCGACCGGCCGCGGCGGCATCGCCTTCGACGTCACCGACGCGATCAAGCTGCGCGGCGCCGCCTATCTCGGCTATCGCCTGCCCACCCTGAACGAGCTGTACCGGCCGTTCCGCGTCGGCGCCGACGCCACCGGCAGCAACGCCGCGCTGCGTCCCGAGCGCCTGAAGGGCGTCGAGGCCGGCGTCGACTTCCGCCCGCTGCCGAGCCTGCGCCTGGGTGTCACC
>CAXTTP010000350.1:0-2929 GCA_964247195.1 uncultured Sphingomonadaceae bacterium | reverse complement strand
GAACTGTTCCACCACCTGCGGCACCACAAACACCATCATCGCGAACACCACGAACGTCGCGACCAGCGCCAGCACGATCGGGTAGGCAAGCGCGGTCAGCACCTTGCCGCGGACCTTGGCCTGCCGTTCGAGCAGGTCGGCGAGCCGTTCCAGGATCGTCGGCAGCGAGCCCGAGCTCTCGCCGGCCGATACCATCGCCCGGTAGAGCGGCGGAAAGCTCTTCGGCTCGCGCGTCATCGCTTCCGACAGCCGACGGCCCTCGACGACGCCGGCATGGACGCGGCCGAGCACGCGCCGGACCTGGCTCTCCTCCGCCTGGCGGCCGATGGTACGGATCGCCTCCTCGAGCGGGGCTACCGAGACGAGCGTCGCGAGCTGGCGGGTGAAGAGGGTGAGCTGCTTGGCCGACATGTGCCGGCGGAACCCGATCCTGCGCGCCAGGAGCGCGGTGGGCGGCGCGACGCCCGAGCCGTTCTCGATCCGGACGACATACAACCGCTTCGCGCCGAGCTGGGCGCGCGCCGCCTCGATGCTGGCGGCATCGACATTGCCGCGCCGCTCGCGGCCGGCGGTGTCGAGCGCGAGATAGTCGAAGCTAGCCATCGCCAGTCTCGCGCCGCGAGACGCGCACCGCCTCCTCCGGCGAGGTCACGCCGTCGCGCACCAGCGCGCGCGCCGCCGCGGCCAGGGTCGGGCTCCTGGCGAAGCCGTGCGCCGCGATCGCCACCTCGTCGCCGCCGGCGTTGATGAGCGCGCGGATCGTGTCGTCGATGCGGATCGCCTCGAACACGCCGACGCGGCCCTTGTAGCCGGTGCCGCCGCATG
The DNA here is from genome assembly GCA_964247195.1 of uncultured Sphingomonadaceae bacterium. Classification (GTDB taxonomy): domain Bacteria; phylum Pseudomonadota; class Alphaproteobacteria; order Sphingomonadales; family Sphingomonadaceae; genus JAQGLK01. The sequence goes on along the minus strand of CAXTTP010000350.1, from coordinate 2,104 downwards.
CCTCGCAGCCGCCGGGCTCGTGGACGATCTCGCCCTCGGCGATGCCGAGCAGCGTCGCAAGCGCCGGCGAGGCCGGCACGGCGATGCCGCATTGCGGGCAAAGCCGCCGCACCAGCCGCTGCGCGACCACCGCGCGCAGCGTAGAGGCCAGCAGGAACGGCTCGATCTTCATGTCGCGCATCCGGGTGATCGCGCCCACCGCATCGTTGGTGTGGACGGTCGAGAGCACCAGATGGCCGGTCAGCGACGCCTGAACGGAGATGTCGGCGGTTTCGCGGTCGCGGATCTCGCCGATCATCACCACGTCGGGATCCTGGCGCAGGATCGCACGCAGGCCGGTCGCGAAGCTGAGGCCGACCTTGGCGTTGACCTGCGTCTGGCCGACTCCGTCGATCGCATATTCGACCGGGTCCTCGACGGTCAGGATGTTGCGGCGGCCGTCGTTGAGGAGGCGCAGGCCGGAATAGAGCGAGGTCGTCTTGCCCGAGCCGGTCGGGCCGGTGACGAGGAGGATGCCGTTCGGCTCTGCCAGCGCCGCGCGGAACAGCTTCTCGATGTGGGCCGGCATGCCGAGCTGTTCCAGATCGATGCCGGCATTGTCCTTGTCGAGGATGCGCAGCACCACGCGCTCGCCGGCGCGGCTGGGCAGCGTCGAGACGCGCACGTCGAGCAGCTTGCCGCCCAGCGTCAGACCGATGCGCCCGTCCTGCGGCACGCGCCGCTCGGCGATGTCGAGCCGCGCCATGACCTTGACGCGGCTTACGACGACTGGGGCGACGTGCGGCGGCATCCGGAGCGTCTCGCGCAGCACGCCGTCGATCCGCATCCGCACGACGAGGCCGCTCTCATAGGGCTCGATATGGATGTCGGAGACGCCGTGGCGGGCGGCATCGGCGATGATGCCGTTGATCAGCCGAATCGCAGGCGCGTCGTCGGCGGAATCGAGCAGGTCGTCGGCGGTCGGTAGGTCGCTCGCGAGCATGTTGAGCTCGTCGCCGAGCCCCAGCGAGCCGGCCGCGTCGGCCGCCGCCTGCCCGTCCATCGCGTAACTCTGCGAGAGGAGCTGGTCGAACCGCTCGGCCGCGACCCGCTCGATCGCGAGCGGGCGGCGCAGCACGCGGCGCACCTCGATCAGCGCCTTGGGATCGGCGCCGTCGCGTAGCGCGACAGTCGTCGCCGTCTCCCCCTCCGCGATCAGGACCACGCCGAACCGGCGGGCGAACCCGTACGGCAGGTTGGCCGGCGCGATCGCGCGGGTCGCGACGTCGGTCATGGCTGCGACCCGGACGGGGGCACCGGCACCGGCCGGATCACCTCCGTAGACGAAGAGATCGTAGGCACGATGACCTGCGTCGTTCCCGGCACCGCCGGCACCGCTACCGCCGGGACGTCCGCCCGTGGCACGACGGTGCGCGGATCGCCGCCCGGCGCCGCCGGCACGGTCGAGACCGCCGGCACCGGCGGCGTCGCCCCCATATAATCGCGCACCAGCTCGTCGATGGTCGGCTCGCGGTCCGGCCGCTGCTGGATCTGCTGGTCGCGGACATAGCCGTAGCGCCGCTCGGCAAGCGCGCGCGCGTCGGCCGCCGAGCGCAGGATGGTCGGGCGGATGAACACCATCAGGTTGGTCTTGGTGCGCGATCGGCCCTTGGAGCGGAACAGCTGGCCGAGCGCCGGGATGTCGCCGAGCAGCGGGATCTTCTCGATCGTGCGCCGCTCATTGTCGTCGAGCAGGCCGCCGAGCGCGATGATCTGGCCGTCGTCGACGGTCACCGTCGTCTGGATCTCGCGCTTGTTGAGGATGAGGTCGCTATTGTCGCTGGAGACGGGCCCAGCGATCGAGCTCACCTCTTGGTGCAGGAACAGCTTGATCGAGCCGCCCTCGTTGATCTGCGGCTTCACCTCGAGCTGGATGCCGACATTCTGGCGCTGGACGGTGTTGAACGTGTTCTCGAAATTGTTCGAGAGCGCGCGGCCGGTGGTGATCGGGATCTCCTGGCCGACCAGGATCTTCGCTTCCTGGTTGTCGAGCGTCATGATCGACGGCGTCGACAGGATGTTCGATTCGGTATCCGTTTTCACCGCGTTGATGATCGTCGCGAAG
>CAXTTP010000349.1:1143-2935 GCA_964247195.1 uncultured Sphingomonadaceae bacterium | reverse complement strand
CGCCAGCGGATCGCCAGCCAGCGGCACCCCGTTCGCCGGCGCCGGCGCGGCGGGCGCCAGACCGGACGCGGCGCCCGGCGTGCGGGCCAGCGACGTGTCGATCGCACGCGGCCGGTGCTGCACCGTCGCCAGCACGGCGAGCCCGATGCTCATCAGCACGAACAGGGCGGCCAGGATCGTCGTCGCCCGGGTCAGGAAGTCGGCGGCGCCGCGCGCACTCATCAGCCCGGTCGGGCTGCCGCCCATGCCGAGCCCGCCGCCCTCCGAACGCTGCATCAGGATCACGGCGACCAGAGTGGCGGCGATCAGGGCGTGGACGACGAGCAGGAAGGTGAACATGGAGGCGCTTTCGAGACGGCAGACGCGGCGTCGCCGCAGTGGAGCGCGATCTAGTGGATCGGGGACGATGCGGCAACCGGTGCCGTCGGCAGGCCGCGCGGCGCAGTGCCGCCGCTCATCCCGCCATTGCGGCGGCGGCGATGATCGGCACGAACTGCGCCGCCGTCAGGCTCGCCCCGCCGACCAGCGCACCGTCGACGTCGGCGACGGCCATCAGCTCGGCGGCGTTGTCGGGCTTGACCGAGCCGCCGTAGAGGATGCGCACGCTCGCGCCCTCCCCGCCCAGCAGCGCCGACAGCCGGGCGCGGATGCCGGCGTGCATCTCGGCGACGTCGGCGACGGACGGCGTCCGCCCGGTGCCGATCGCCCACACCGGCTCATAGGCCACGACCAGTGTCGCGCCGGTGCCGGCGGGCGGGATCGAGCCGTCGAGCTGGCCTTGTACCACCGCCAGCGCGCGGCCGGCATCACGCTCCGCTTCGGTCTCGCCGACGCAGACGGTCGCGACGAGCCCCGCCGCGATCGCCGCCTCGGCCTTGGCGCGGACCTCGGCATCGGTTTCGTGCTGGTCGGCGCGGCGCTCGCTGTGGCCGACGATGACGAGCCCGGCGCCCGCCTCCTTCAGCATGGCGGCGGAAATGCAGCCGGTATGCGCGCCCTTGGCCGCCGGGTGGCAATCCTGCGCGCCGACGGCAAGGCCGGGCGCGCGGGCGACGGCGGGCGCGATCAACGTGAACGGCGGGCAGACGGCGACATCCAGGCTGTCGCGCTCCGCCGCCGCCGCCGCAATGCCGTCGAGTTCGGCGAGCGCCGCGAGATTGCCGTTCATCTTCCAGTTGCCCGCCACCAGCTTGCGCAAACCCATGCTACCGCCCCCATCTGCCGAAGGTCGGCGCCCTAGCAAGCGCCCGGCCCCGCGCCAACCGCCCGGCTTGATGCGGTCCGGCCGCCCCTCTATGGCGGGCGCTTTCCTGACCTTGCGGGATGCCGATGCTCTCCTTCTTTCGTCGTGCGCTTTCGTCCTGGGTCATCCTCGGGCTGCTCGGGCTGCTCATGGTCGCCTTCATCGTCACCGGTGTCGGCACCCCGAGCGGGCTCGGCATGGGCGCGATCGGCGGCACCGGCGACACGATCGCGAAGATCGGCGGCGATGCGCTCCACGCCAGCGAGATCAGCAAGCGCGCCGAGAGCGAGCTCCGCGCCGTCCGCCAGCAGGGCCCGCAGAACCAGTCGCTCGACATGGCCGGCTTCATCGCCCAGGGCGGCCTCGACCAGACCGTGACGCAGACCATCGCCGCGCATGCGATGGAGCTCTGGGCGCACAAGCAGGGCATGGTCGCCAGCGACAAGCTGGTCGACGGCGAGATCGGCAGCATTCCCGCCTTCGCCGGACCGACCGGCAAGTTCGATCCGCAGGCGTTCCAGGCGGTGCTCCAGCGCGAGCGGATCAACG
>CAXTTP010000349.1:0-1133 GCA_964247195.1 uncultured Sphingomonadaceae bacterium | reverse complement strand
CGACCGCGCCCGCCGCCCTGGTCGGCAAGGTCCGCGAGCTGCGCGCCGACATCGCCGGCGACCTCATCCGCCGCCAGCTGCTCGTGCCCGTTACCGGCGCCACGAAGGTGCCCGCGACGCTCGTCACGCCTTATGCTTCGCTGCTGCTGGAGGGTCGGCGCGGGTCGATCGGCATCGTGCCGACCGCGCTCGTCGCCGCCGCCGCCGCGATGCCGAGCGACGCCGAGATCGCCGCGTTCTACGCGAAGAACCTCGCCCGCTACACGATCCCGGAGCGACGCGTGATCCGCTATGCCCCGTTCGGCGCCGACCAGATCGGCAAGCCGACGACTGCAAGCGATGCCGAGATCGCGGCCTATTACAAGGCCAATGCCGCAAGCTATGCCGCCAGGCAGACACGCAGCTTCTCGCAGGTCATCCTCGACAGCCAGGCCAAGGCGCAGGCGTTCGCGGCGAGCGTGCGCGGCGGCACGAACTTCGCCGCCGCTGCCCAGAAGCTCGGCTTTGGCCCCGCCGATACCGCCCTCGGCGCACAGACCCGCGAGCAGCTCGCCAAGCTCGATGCGCCCGCCGTCGCCGACGCAGCGTTCGCCGCGGCCGAGGGCGCGATCACGGATCCGGTGAAGTCGGCGCTCGGCTGGCATGTGATCCGCGTCGACAGCGTGAAGGGTGTCGCCGGCCGCTCGCTCGACCAGGCGCGCGCCGAGATCGCCGCCGCGATCGGAAAGCAGAAGGCCGAAGCCGCGCTCGGCGACATGGTCGCGGCGGTCCAGGACGCCATCTCCGGCGGCTCGAACTTCGCCGATGTCGTCAAGCAGGAGAAGCTGACCGTCGTCACCACCCCGCCGCTGCTGGCCGACGGGCGCGCGCCCGATCAGCCCGACTTCAAGGCGCCGCCGGAGCTGGCGCCGTTACTGAAGCCGGCCTTCGCGACCGCTGCCGACGAGGAACCGACCGTCGAGACGATCGTCCCGAACGCGCGCTTCGCGCTTCTCGGCGTCGCCCAGATCCTGCCGGCGGCGCCGGCGCCGCTCGACAAGGTTCGCCTGCGGGTCGCCGCCGACCTGCGCGCCGATCGTGCCTTCCAGCGGGCCGAGGCGCTCGCCAGCACGCTGGTGGCCAAGGTCAAGGCG
>CAXTTP010000348.1:0-2980 GCA_964247195.1 uncultured Sphingomonadaceae bacterium | reverse complement strand
GGCCAGCCCTATCCGCGGCTGCATGCGGCGCTCGACGGCGTGCTCGCCGCGATCGAGGCGGCGCCCGCGGCGCGCGGCTGGGCGGCGGCGCTGGTCCGCTACGAGCTGCTGATGCTCGCCGAGCTCGGCTTCGGGCTCGACCTCGCCGCCTGCGTCGCGACCGGCGCGCGGGAAGATCTCGCCTTCGTCAGCCCGAAGAGCGGCGGCGCAGTTTCGCGTGCCGCCGGCGCGCCTTATGCCGAGCGGCTGCTGCGGCTGCCGCACTTCCTCGTCGCCGGCGGCGCGGCGGATTGGGAGGAGGTGTTCGACGGGCTCCGGCTCACCGGCCACTTCCTGACGCGCGACCTGCTGACCGAACGCCGCGCCGCGATCCTGCCGGCGCGCGAGCGGCTGGTGGAACGACTGAAGCGGGTCGTCGGCTGAACGGTTGCGTGCGCGCGGCGGCGCGGGCATGGCCGCGGCGTCAGCAGAGGGAACGAACGGATATGCTCATCGCGCTTCTGCCCGGCGACGGCATCGGCCCGGAGGTCACCGCCCAGGCGGTGCGTGTGCTGGAGCGCGTCGCCAGCGGGCTCAACTTCGAGGAGGCGCCGGTCGGCGGCGCCGCCTACAAGGCCGAAGGGCATCCGCTGCCGCCGGCTACGCTCGATCTCGCCCGCCGCGCCGATGCGATCCTGTTCGGCGCGGTCGGCGATCCGGCTTGCGACGGGCTCGAACGGCGGCTGCGGCCGGAGCAGGCGATCCTCGGATTGCGCAGGGAGCTCGGCCTGTGGGCCAACCTGCGACCCGCGACGACCTTTCCGGAGCTGGCCGACGCTTCCACGCTGCGGCCGGAAATCGCCAACGGCATCGACATGGTGATCGTGCGCGAGCTGACCGGCGACGTCTATTTCGGCACGCCGCGCGGCCGCCGCACGACCGACCTCGGCCGGCGCGAAGGCTTCGACACGATGCGCTACGACGAGGAGGAGGTGCGGCGCATCGCCGTGCTCGGCTTCGAGATGGCCAGGCGGCGGCGCGGCCAGCTCTGCTCGGTCGATAAGGCCAATGTGCTGGAGACGTCGCAATTGTGGCGCGACGTCGTGATCGAGGTGTCGGCCGACTATTCGGACGTCCGCCTCGAGCACATGTACGTTGACAACGCCGCGATGCAGCTGGTGCGTGCGCCGACCCATTTCGACGTGATCATCACCGGCAATCTGTTCGGCGACATCCTTTCCGACCAGGCGAGCATGTGCGTCGGCTCGATCGGCCTGCTGCCGTCGGCGAGCCTGCGCAGCTGGCGCGGCGATATCGGCCTGTACGAGCCGATCCACGGCTCCGCCCCCGACATCGCCGGTCAGGGCAAGGCCAATCCGCTTGCGACGATCCTCTCGGCGGCGATGATGCTGCGCCACTCGCTCGATCAGCCCGAGGCCGCGGCCCGCATCGAGGCGGCGGTGGCGGCAGCGCTGGCCGGCGGCGCGCGCACGGCCGATCTCGGCGGGGCCATGACCACCGCTGCGATGGGCGACGCGGTGCTTGCCGCGCTCGGCTAGGCGCGGCAAAGGTCGGCTATGAAGAGACTGACCGGCCAGGACCGCAGCATCACCGATCGCTGGCGCCCCGCGACACAGGCGGTGCGCGGCGGCACCGCGCGATCGCACTTCGGCGAGACCAGCGAGGCGATCTTCCTCACCTCCGGCTACGCCTATGACTGCGCCGCCGACGCCGCGGCGCGCTTTGCCGGCGAGCAGGTCGGCATGACCTATTCGCGCCTCCAGAACCCGACCGTCGAGATGCTGGAGCAGCGCATCGCGCTCATGGAAGGCGCTGAGGCGGCGCGCTGCATGGCGACCGGCATGGCGGCGATGACCGCTTCCTTGCTCTGCCAGCTTTCCCAGGGCGACCATATCGTCGCCGGCCGCGCCGCGTTCGGATCGTGCCGTTGGCTGACCGACACGCTGCTGCCGCGTTTCGGCATCGCCACCACCATCGTCGACGGGCGCGACACCGATGCCTGGAAGGATGCGATCCGCCCCAACACCAAGCTGTTCTTCTTCGAGACCCCGGCCAACCCGACGCTGGACGTCGTCGATCTCGCCGCCGTCTGCGGCATCGCCAGGGAGGCCGGACTCCTGACCGTGGTGGACAATGCGTTCGCGACGCCGCTGCTGCAGCGGCCGATGGAGTTCGGCGCGGACATCGTCGCGCATTCCGCCACCAAGATGATGGACGGGCAGGGCCGGGTTCTCGCCGGCGCGGTCTGCGGGCCGGCGGAGTTCATCGAGAAGACGCTCCTCTCCTTCACCCGCAACACCGGCCCGACGCTGTCGGCGTTCAACGCCTGGGTGGTGCTGAAGGGGCTGGAGACGCTGGACCTGCGTATCCGCCGGCAGAGCGACAATGCATTGAAGGTCGCGCGCTTCCTCGAGATGCGCGTGCCCCGCGCCATCTATCCGGGCTTGCCCAGCCACCCGCAGCACGATCTGGCGATGCGCCAGATGGCGGCGGGCGGCACCGTCGTCGCGGTCTATCTCGACGGCGGGCGCGCCCAGGCGCATGGTCTGCTCGACGCGCTCGAGCTGGTCGACATATCGAACAATCTCGGCGACTCGCGCTCGCTGATGACCCATCCGGCCTCGACCACCCATGCCGGCCTGACCGCGGAGGTGCGCGACCAGATGGGCGTGGAGGAAGGCATGCTCCGCCTCAACGTCGGCCTCGAGGACGCGCAGGACGTGATCGAGGATCTCGACCAGGCGTTGCGGGCGGCCGGCCTGTGACGATCTCGACCTTCATGAGCGCGCTCTTCCCGCACGCCGCGCAGACCCGCGACGTCACCGTCCGCGTCTCGGTGAGCTTCCTTCCCGAGCAGTCCGAGCCGCGCAAGGGGCGCTGGTTCTGGGCCTATCACGTCCGAGTCGAGAATGACGGCCGGCAGGCGGTGCAGCTGATCAGCCGGCACTGGAAGATCACCGACGGCCGCGGCGTCCGCCAC
>CAXTTP010000347.1:0-2982 GCA_964247195.1 uncultured Sphingomonadaceae bacterium | reverse complement strand
GACCCTACCCACGCGACACCCCCCATGCTAAGCGCGCCCGCGCCATGACCCAGCACCAATCCGAACTCCTGCGCCTACTGGAAGAACGCGGCCATATCCACCAGATCACCGACGCCGCCGCGCTCGACGCGCTGGCGCTGAAGCAGGTGGTGCCCGGTTATATCGGCTTCGACGCGACCGCGCCGTCGCTGCATGTCGGCAGCCTCACCCAGATCATGATGCTTCGGCGGATGCAGATCGCCGGTCACCAGCCGATCGTGCTGATGGGCGGCGGCACCAGCAAGATCGGCGATCCGAGCTTCAAGGACGAGGCGCGCAAGCTGCTCGGCACCGACGCGATCGCCGCCAACAGCGCCGCGATCAAGCGCATCTTCGAACGCTTCTTGCGGTTCGGCGACGGACCGTCGGACGCGATCATGGCCGACAACGCCGACTGGCTCGACCAACTCGAATATATCCCGTTCCTGCGCGACATCGGCCAGCATTTCTCGATCAACCGGATGCTGAGCTTCGATTCGGTCAAGCTGCGGCTCGACCGGGAACAGTCGCTGAGCTTCCTCGAATTCAACTACATGATCCTTCAGGCCTACGACTTCCTGGAGCTTTCGCGCCGCGCTGGCTGCCGCCTGCAGCTCGGCGGGTCGGACCAGTGGGGCAATATCGTCAACGGCGTCGAGCTCGCCCGCCGCGTCGACGGCACCGAGGTGTTCGGGCTGACGAGCCCGCTGATCACGACCGCCGACGGCACGAAGATGGGCAAGACCGTCGCCGGCGCGGTCTGGCTGCACGAGGACCAGTTGCCGAGCTACGACTATTGGCAGTTCTGGCGGAACACGGACGACCGCGATGTCGGCCGCTTCCTTCGCCTGTTCACCGACCTGCCGCTGGACGAGATCGCGCGGCTCGAGGTGCTCGGCGGCGCCGAGATCAATGCCGCCAAGAAGATACTTGCCGACGCCGCGACCGCCATGTGCCGCGGTGAGGCCGCCGCGGCGGACGCGGCGGACACCGCGCGCCGCACCTTCGAGGAGGGCGCGACCGGCGAGGGGCTGCCGACGCTGGCCGTGCCGGCAGGCCCAATCCCCGTGGTGGACGCGCTCGTCGGGCTCGGCCTGGCCGCCTCGAAGGGCGAAGCGCGACGCCTGATCCGCGGCGGCGGCGCCCGCATCGACGGCGAGAAGGTGAGCGACGAGGCCGCGACCATATCGGTGGCCGACGCGCCGGTGCGGATCTCGGCCGGGCGCAAGCAGCACGGCGTGCTCGTCCGCTAGCCAACCGGCCGCCAGCGTCGCCTCGGATGCCCGCGAGCGCAATGCGATAGAAACAAGAGGAACGTTCGCCGCTCCGCATGGTTCGGGCTTGGCACCCCACGGGAGACGATGCATGGCGAAGAAGCTCGACGCGATCGAACTGCTGAAGGCCGACCACCGCAAGGTCGAAGACCTGTTCTCGCAATTCGAGGATGCCAAAACGCCGGCGGATCGCAAGAAGATCGCCCAGCAGATCTGCCTTGAGCTGACCGTCCACACCAGGATCGAGGAGGAAATCTTCTATCCTGCCGTCGAGGGCAAGATCTCCGACGATACCGTCACCGAAGCGTATGTCGAGCATGACGGCGCCAAGCTGCTGATCGCCGAGATCGAATCGACCGACCCCAAGGACAAATACTACCAGTCAAAGGTCCATGTGCTGAGCGAGCAGATCAAGCACCATGTCCACGAGGAGGAGAAGCTTCTGCGCGGCATGTTCTCGCAGTCGCGTCGCACCGACCTCGACATGGCCGCCATGGGCGAGCAGCTCGCGGCGCGGAAGGCGGAGCTCACCAAACAGTACAAGAAGAATCTGCTCAAGCCGGTTTTAGCCGTGTTCGAGAGCGTAAGCGTCTGAGGGAATAGCTTCATGGATGACGATCGGGTCTGGGCGTTCGAGGAAAGCCTGTGGACTGGAGATGCCGAGCATTACCGCGCGTGCATCGACGAAGAATGCCTGATGGTTCTGCCGCAGCCGCCGTTCGTGCTGCGCGGCGACGAGGCGATCGCAGCGGTATCGGATACACCGCGCTGGTCTGCCGTAACGCTGAGCGAACGTAAGGTGGCTCGCCCGCAGGAAGGCCTGATCGTCGTCGCCTATCAGGCGCAGGCGAGCCGCGACGGCGTCGCCCCATATGCCGCGCATTGCACCTCGACCTATCGCCGGCTGGCGCACGAGGAATGGCGTGTCGTCCAGCACCAGCAGACGCCGGCGCTGCACCGCGAGGGCTGACCGCGACGGATCAGCCGGAGCGGAGCAGGCCGACCGCGGCATCGCGCTCGAACAGATAGAGCGCAATCCGCGCCGCACGGCCGCGAGGTCCCTCCAGCCCGCCGTCGCGATCGACGAGCAGCCGCGCATCATCCTTCGTCGTGTCGATGAGCGCGCTTACCTGTTCGGGGCTGGCGAGCCGGAATTCCGCCTCGCCGGACTGGCGCAGGCCGAGTACCTCGCCGGCGCCGCGCAGGCGCAGATCCTCCTCGGCGATGCGGAAGCCGTCGTTCGTCTCGCGCATCAACGCCAGGCGAGCTCGTGCGGTCTCGCTAAGCTGGCGGCCGGCAGGGCTGCCGTCGGCGCCCGATCCCCACAGCAGCAGGCAGACCGAGTGGCCGCCGCCGCGCCCGACCCGCCCGCGCAGCTGATGGAGCTGGGCGAGGCCGAAGCGATCGGCATCCTCGACGACGATCAGCGTCGCGTTCGGCACGTCGACGCCGACCTCGATGACGGTGGTGGCGACGAGCACGGCGACTTCACCGCGCTTGAAGGCGAGCATCGCGGCATCCTTGTCCGGCCCCTTCATCCGCCCGTGGACGAGTCCGACCCGGTCCCCGAAATGCGCCTTGAGCGCCGCCGCGCGCGCCTCGGCGGCGGCACGGTCGCTCGCCTCGTTCTCCTCGACCAGCGGGCACACCCAATAAGCCTGGCCGCCTGCCTCGACCCGCCGGCCTAGCC
>CAXTTP010000346.1:0-2997 GCA_964247195.1 uncultured Sphingomonadaceae bacterium | reverse complement strand
CCTGAACGACCGCCTGGACGCGGCTGCCCTTCATGCCGACGCAGGCGCCGACCGGATCGATCGACGAATCGCGGCTGATCACGCCGATCTTCGCGCGCGAGCCCGGATCCCGGGCCGCCGCCATGATCGTGATCACGCCGTCGTAGATCTCCGGCACTTCCTGCGCGAACAGCTTCTTCATGAAATCGGGATGCGCGCGGCTGAGGAAGATCTGCGGGCCGCGATTCTCACGGCGCACCGACAGGATCAGTGAGCGGACGCGATCGCCGACGCGGACCACCTCGCGCGGGATCTGCTGGTCGCGGCGGATGACGCCCTCGGCGCGGCCGAGATCGACGACGACGTGGCCGAACTCGACGCGCTTGACGACGCCGGTGATGATCTCGCCGGCGCGGTCCTTGAACTCCTCGTACTGACGCTCGCGCTCGGCGTCGCGGACCTTCTGGAAGATCACCTGCTTCGCGGCCTGCGCGGCGATCCGGCCGAACTCGATGTTGGGCAGCGGATCGACGATGAAGTCGCCGAGCGCGGCGCCCTTCTGCAGCTTCTCGGCCTCGACCAGGTTGACCTGCTTGAAATAGTCCTCGACCACCTCGACCACCTCGACGACGCGCCACAGCCGGAGGTCGCCGGCCTTGGTGTCGATCTTGGCGCGGATGTCGTTCTCGGCGCCGTAGCGGGCGCGGGCGGCGCGCTGGATCGCGTCCTCCATCGCCTCGATCACGATCTCGCGATCGATCAGCTTCTCGCGCGCGACGGCGTCGGCGATGGCGAGCAGCTCGGCCTTGTTGGCGGAAATGGCGGTGGCCATCGTGGCTTATCCTTCCTCTACTATCTTGTCCGCGCCGTCGGCGGAAAGCGGCGCGGTCGCCTTGATGAGTTGGTCCGTCAGCTTGAGCTTGGCATTCGCGATCGCCGCGAACGGGATCGCGAGCATGCCGCCTTTGCCGGCATCCACGTTCACGATCTCGCCGGAGACGCCGGCCAGCATCGCGTCGAACTGCTTGCGGCCGTCGATCGGCTCGGCGAGTCGGAAGCGCGCCTCGAAGCCCTGCCAGTCGGCGAAGTCGCGCAGGCGGGTCAGCGGCCGGTCGATCCCCGGCGAGGAGACCTCCAGCCGATAGGCCTCCTCGATCGGATCCGCCGCGTCGAGCACTTCCGAGATGCGGCGGCTCAGCGCCTCGCAGTCGGAGAGGTCGAGCTGCCGCGTGTCCGGCCGCTCGGCCATCACCTGCAGCGTCGGATCGCTCTTGCCGCCGAACATCGCGACGCGCACCAGCTCGAGCCCGAGGGCCTGGGCCTGCGGTTCGATCAGTCCGGTCAGGATGGCGATATCGGCCATGGATCTCCGTGAATGCACATGCGCCTTCGCGTGCCGGCTCCCGGGGGAACCGACGTCGGCGAGAATACCGATGTCGAAGACAGGTGCTATATAGGCCAAGGCCGGCCGGGGAGCAAGCGCCCGCGGCGCTGTTCGGCACCGATCCCATCGGCGAGCGTTGGCGGCGGACCTATTCGCAGGAGATCGTCCCGATGCGCGCCGCCCCGATCCTCGCCCTGCTCGCCCTTTCGAGTGCTGCCGCGCTCGCGCAGAATAGCGGGCCGGCGCCGACGCCGATGAGCGCCAAGGGCGGCAGCGCAGCAGCAGCCGCACCCTTCGTCGCCACGCCGGTCGCCAAGTTCGACGCGCCGTGGGCGCTCGCCTTCCTTCCCGACGGGCGGATGCTGGTGACGGAGAAGGGCGGCACGATCCGCCTCGCGACCCCCGCCGGCAAGGTTTCCGCGCCGCTCGCCGGCGTGCCGCAGGTGATGATCGGCGGCCAGGGCGGGCTGCTCGACATCAAGCTCTCGCCCGGCTTCGCCAGCGACGGGCTGGTCTACATCACCTATGCCGAGCCGGGCGCGGGCGGCAGCGGACTGGCGCTGGCGCGCGGCAAGTTCACCGGGGGCGGCTTCCAGGGCATGACCGTCTTGTGGCGCCAGACGCCGCCGGGAAAGGGCGGTCAGTTCGGTGCGATCGTCACCTTCGCACCCGACGGCAAGAGCCTGTTCCTGACTTCCGGCGAACGGCAGCGCTTTACGCCCGCGCAGGATCCCGACCAAGCGCTCGGCAAGATCCTGCACCTGACCCTCGACGGCAAGCCGTGGCCCGGCAATCCCGGCGCGGGCCGGACCGGCGCGGCGACGGTGTCGCTCATCGATCCGCCCGCGAACAGCGGCGCGGCGAAGACCGCCGAGTCGCGCGCGGTTGCGCTTATCGGACCCAATCTCGCGCCAGCGGAAATCTGGAGCAGCGGTCACCGCAACCCCTATGGCCTCGCCTTCGCGCCCGACGGCAAGCTGTGGGAGATCGAAATGGGGCCGCAGGGCGGCGACGAGCTCAACCTGATCAAGCCGGGCAGGAACTATGGCTGGCCGCTGGTCTCGAACGGCGACAATTACGACGGCTCGCCGATCCCGGACCATCCGACCCGTCCCGATCTCGCCGCGCCGCGGCTGTGGTGGAACCCGGTGATCTCGCCCTCCAGCCTGCTCTTCTATTCCGGCACGATGTTTCCGGCGTGGCGAGGCAGCGCCCTGATCGGCGGCCTTTCCTCCCGGGCGCTGATCCGTGTGACGATCGACGCCCACGGCCGCGCCAGGGAAGCCGAGCGCTTTGCCATGGACGCGCGCATCCGCGACGTCGTGCAGGCGCCGGACGGCGCGGTCTGGCTGGTCGAAGATGGCGGGCGCGAGTCCGGCGGCCGGCTCCTCCGGCTCACGCCGAAACGCTAGCTCGGCTCAGCGACCGAGCGTCGCCGTCGCGTTGCCGGCAGTGGGCGGCAGCAGGTAGGGCGTCGCTAGCGCGTAGCCGGCGAGGCCGATCATCGGCGCGACCGTAAGCGCCATGCCGATCCCGCGCAGCGGGTTCGCGCCGACCCGGTCCATGCCGAAGGCGTGGAGCACGCGCGCGACGATGAAGACGATCGCCACCAGCCACAGCCAGGTCGCGCTGCC
>CAXTTP010000345.1:0-3027 GCA_964247195.1 uncultured Sphingomonadaceae bacterium | reverse complement strand
CCAGAGATCCTCGGTGACGAACGGCATGAACGGGTGGAGCATGACCAGGATCTGGTCGAGCACCCATCCGGCAATGGCGCGCGTCTCGCCGGCGGCAGGATCGGGCGCCTGCCCCTCGGCCGGGCTCAGCAGCGGCTTGATGAGCTCGAGATACCAGTCGCAGAAGCGATCCCAGACGAAATGGTAGATCGCGTTCGCCGCCTCGTCGTAGCGCAGGTCTGCGAGCGCGAGGTCCAGCGCCTGGACGGTCCGCACGACCTCGCCGACGATCCAGCGGTTGACCGGCAGGCCGGCCGCCGGCGGCTCGATCGCGGTGGATGCGCCGATGCCGTTCGCCTGGGCGAAGCGGGCGGCGTTCCACAGCTTGGTCGCAAAGTTGCGGTAGCCCTCGACGCGCTTCTCATCGAGCCTGATGTCGCGCCCCTGGCTTTCCATCGATGCCAGCGTGAAGCGCAGCGCGTCCGCGCCGAAGCGATCGATCAATCCCAGCGGATCGATCGTGTTGCCCTTGGACTTGGACATCTTGGCGCCGGTCGCGTCGCGGACAAGGCCGTGCAGATACAAGGTCTTGAACGGCGCTTCGCCCATGAAGTGCAAGCCCTGCATGACCATCCGCGCATCCCAGAAGAACAGGATGTCGAAGCCCGAGATCAGCACGTCGTTCGGGTAATGGCGGCGCAGCTTGCCCGTATCCTCCGGCCAACCGAGGGTGCCGAACGGCCACAGAGCGGAGGAGAACCAGGTGTCGAGCACGTCAGGATCGCGGCTGAGCGCCACACCTTCGCCAGCCTGCGCCCGGGCGGCCGCTTCGTCCTCGGCGACGTAGACGGCACCGTCCGGCGCATACCAGGCCGGAATTTGGTGCCCCCACCACAATTGCCGCGAGACGCACCACGGCTGGATGTTCTCCAGCCAGTGATAATAGGTCTTCTTCCACGTCTCGGGCACGACCCGGATCGCTCCCGAGCGGACCGCGTCGAGCGCTGGCGCGGCGAGCGTCGCCGCATCGACATACCATTGCTCGGTCAGCCACGGCTCGATCACCACGCCTGAGCGGTCGCCGTAGGGAACCTGGTGGACATGGTCCTCGACCTTGTCGAGCAGGCCGAGCGCGTCGAATTCCGCGACCACCTTCCGCCGCGCCTCGTAGCGGTCGAGCCCGCGATAGGCCGGCGGGCAATTGTCGCTCATCGTCGCGTCCGCGTTCATCAGGTTGATGAGCGGGATGTTCGCTTCCGGATGGCGCTTGTAGACCTCATAGTCGTTATAATCGTGCGCGGCGGTGATCTTCACCGCGCCCGAGCCGAAGTCCATCTTCACGTAATCGTCGGCGATGATCGGGATCAGCCGGTCGACGATGGGCAGGCGGCACCGCTTGCCGACCAGATGGGCATAGCGCTCGTCCGCCGGGTTCACCGCGACCGCGCCGTCGCCCAGGATCGTCTCGGGCCGGGTGGTGGCGATGGCGATATGGCCGCTGCCATCCTCCAGCGGATAGCGGAAATGCCAGAAATGGCCGTTCACCTCGCGCTGCTCGACTTCGAGGTCCGAGATCGCGGTCTTGAAATAGGGGTCCCAGTTGACCAGCCGCTTGTCGCGATAAAGCAGCTTCTGCGCGTAGAGATCGACGAACACGCGGGTGACGGCGCGGCTGAAGCCCTCGTCCATCGTGAAGCGCTCGTTCGCCCAGTCGCACGACGCGCCGAGCCGGCGGAGCTGGCCGGTGATCGCGCCGCCGCTCTGCTCCTTCCACGTCCACACCCGTTCGACGAAGGCGTCGCGGGTGAAGTCGCTGCGCTTCTTCTGCTCGAGCGCAAGGCCGCGTTCGACGACCATCTGCGTGGCGATGCCGGCATGATCGGTGCCGACCACCCATAAGGCGTCCTTGCCCTTCAGCCGGGCGTGGCGGACCAGGATGTCCTGCAGCGTCACGTCCAGCGCATGGCCGAGATGCAGCGAGCCGGTAACGTTGGGCGGCGGGATGACGATGGTGAAGGGATCGGCGTCCGGCCGCTCGGGGCGGAAATCCCCGCTTCGTTCCCAGTGGGCGTACCAGCGAGCCTCGATGGCCGCCGGGTCGAAGGTCTTGTCGATGGTCATGGCGCGCCGCTCTTAGCGGCGCGCCATTGGTTTACCAATGCCTGTGAGGCCGGCAGCTAGATCTTCAGCTTGTTCCGGCCGCGCTGGGCATCGCTCTTCTGGCGGAGGATGTGGCGGTTCGCCGCCTCCTGGCGGGCGTGGATCATCCGCTTGTCGCGGGCGGTGAGCTTGCCGCCGTGACGCGCGCGCATCCGCTTCTCCTCCATCGCGATCGAGCGCTGCTCGGCCTTCAGCCGCGCCGCCTCCGAATGGGTGAGCTTGCCGGAGCGCGTGCCGGCGTCGATGCGCCGTTCCTGGTTCGCCTGGCGAACGTTGACGACCGGAGCGGCCTGCGCGACGGCGGTGAGGCCGAGCGTGCCGAACGCGATCGCGGCGATGAGCTTCGTCTTCATTTCTGCTTCCTCGAATGGGCCCGACCGGGTCGGGACAGCGCAGGAACGCACTCGCAACGATTTGGCTGCGCACACCGCTGCGGCTAGAGCGACTTGCCGGTGATCCGGGCGATCTCCTTCGCCACCAGCTCCTCGACGATCCCCGGGAGCTTCGCGTCAAGCCAGTCCTTGAGCAGCGGCCGCAGCAGCTCGCGGACCAATGCTTCGAGCGTGTTCGCCGGCTCCGGATCATGGCGCACGACCACGGCGGAAAGCGCCGCGAGCGACTGGCGGCTGGCGCTCGCCACGCCGGCCGATACCAATTCGGGGGCCGGCTCCACGACCAGTTCGGTGAGCTCGAGCACGCCGTCGCCGGGATCGACGTCGGCATCGGGTACAGGCGCCGGCTCGGACACCGGCTCGGCCTTCGCCTCGGGCGGATCGCGGCGAGGCGCCGGCGTCGCTTTCGACCTGGCGCCGCTCAGCGCGGCGGTACCGTCGTCGGCGATGATGCGCTTGATGGAAGCGAGGATGTCTTCCATCGACGGCTCGTTGC
>CAXTTP010000344.1:0-3028 GCA_964247195.1 uncultured Sphingomonadaceae bacterium | reverse complement strand
AGGCGCAGGTCAAGGCGACGTTCTTCACGCTTGGCTGGGTAGCCGAGCGCAACCCTGCGCTGATCCGCCGCATCGTTGCGGCCGGGCACGAGATCGCCAGCCACGGGTGGGATCATGCCCGCGTCTTCACCATGGACCCCGCGACCTTTCGCGCCGACCTCAAGCGGGCGCGTGCCACGATCGAGGATGCCGCCGGAGTCGCCGTCACCGGCTACCGCGCGCCCAGCTTCTCGATCGACGCGCGCACGCCGTGGGCGCATCGGGTGCTGGCGGAGGAGGGCTATGCCTATTCTTCCAGCGTCGCGCCCGTCGTGCACGATCATTATGGCTGGCCGGAGGCGCCGCGCTTCGCCTTTCGGCCGTTGCCGGGCGAGGCGCTCGTCGAACTGCCGGTGACAACGGTGCGCTTCGCCGGCCGCACGCTGGCGGCAGGCGGCGGCGGCTTCTTCCGGCTGCTGCCCTATCGATTTTCGCGCTGGGCGATCGGCCGGGTCAACGCCGTCGAGCAGCGCCCGGCGGTGTTCTATTTCCACCCCTGGGAGATCGATCCGGGTCAGCCGCGGGTCGCCGGCGCGCCGTGGCGGTCGCGCCTGCGTCATTACAGCAGGCTCTCGGCTATGGAAGGCAAGTTGCGGAGACTGCTCGGAAAGTTCGAGTGGGGGCGTGTCGATGCAGTGATCGCGCGCGAAGCCGCGGCGCTGCGATGACGATGCACCGGCCGATCGCCGCCCTGCTCGTGCGCAACGGCGAACCGGGCGATGCGGCACGGATCGAGCGGTTCGTGCGCGACGATCCGCTCGGCACCCCGTTCCATCTGCCGGCATGGAGCGCAGCCGTCGCCCGAGGGTGCCGGCAGCGCGCGCATTATCTGCTCGCCGAGCAGGGCGGCGAGATCGCCGGCGTGCTGCCGCTGACCGAGCTCCATTCGGCGCTTTTCGGCCGGGCGCTCGTGTCGGCGGGCTTCGCCGTCGACGGCGGCATCCTTGCGCGCTCGGCGGAGGCCGCCGAGTCGCTCGCGGCGGCGGCCTGGTCACTTGCCGGGCGTCTGAGCTGTCCCGGCGTCGAGTTGCGCGGTGGCGTGCTGCCGGGCGCGGGCTGGCACGTCTCGAACGGCACCTATGCCGGCTTCGTCCGCCCGCTTGCCGGCGACGATACGGCGGAGCTCGCGCAGATCCCGCGCAAGCAGCGCGCCGAGGTCCGCCGCGCGCTCGGCTTCGACCTGACGGTCGAGACCGGACGCGGCGAGCGCGACCGAGCCGCGCACTACGCCGTCTATGCCGAGAGCGTGCGCAACCTCGGCACGCCGGTGTTCCCGCGGCGGCTGTTCGATGCTGTCCTCGACGGCTTGGGCGCGGATGCCGACATCCTCACCGTGCGCCGCGAGGGAGCGCCGCTGGCCAGCGTCCTCAGCCTCTACCATCAGGGCACGGTGATGCCCTATTGGGGCGGCGGCACCGCCGCGGCGCGGACCTGGCGGGCCAACGACCTGATGTATTTCGCGCTGATGCGACATGCTCGCGAGCGGGGCTGCACGCGCTTCGACTTCGGCCGGTCCAAGTTCGGCACCGGCGCCTTCGCCTTCAAGAAGAATTGGGGGTTCGAGCCGCGCCCGCTCACCTATGCGACGCGCACCGCGGACGGCGCGGCACCGCGCGAGGTCAACCCGCTCAGCCCGCGCTACCGCCTGCAGGTGGCGGCATGGCGTCATCTGCCACTGGCGCTCGCCAATCGGATCGGGCCGGTCATCTCCCGCGGCCTCGGCTGATGGGCGACATCCTGTTCCTCGCCCACCGCGTGCCGTTTCCGCCGGACCGCGGCGACAAGATGCGTTCCTATCATCTGCTCCGCCACCTCGCCGGGCTGGCGCGCGTCCATCTCGCCACCTTCGCGGACGATGCGGCCGACATCGCCCATGCCGATGCATTGCGACCGCTGGTCGGCAGCCTCCATGTCGAGCAACGGGCGCGATCGACAGCGGCCGCGGCGACGGTCGCGCTCGCGAGCGGACGCCCGGTGTCGCTCGCCGCGTTCGACAGCCCGGGCATGCGCGCCGCAGTCGCAGCCCTCCTCGCCGACGAGCCGATCGATACCGTGTTCGCCTTTTCGGGGCAGATGGCCCAGTTCGTTCCAAGCGTGGGAGACTTCCGCTTCGTCATGGACTTCGTCGACGTCGACTCGGCGAAGTTCGGCGACTATGCGCGCGCCGCTTCGCCGCCGCTGCGCTGGCTGCACCGCCGCGAGGAACGGCTATTGGCGGCATTCGAGGCGTCGGTGGCGGCCCGCACGCGGCTGAGCCTGTTCGTCAGCGATGCCGAAGCGGCGCTGTTCCGCGAACGTAGCGGCGTGGGCGGCGGCAAGGTCGCGGTGCTCGGCAACGGCATCGACCTCGATTTCTACCGTCCGGATGCCGTCATCCCGCCGCTCGGCGACGACGTGCGCGGGCAGGGGCCGCTGATCGTCTTCACCGGCCAGATGGATTATCGCCCCAACGTGACCGCCGCACTCGCATTCGCCCGTGACGTGCTGCCGGGGGTGCGCGAACGACATCCCGAGGCGCGCTTCGCGATCGTCGGACGCAACCCGGTGGTCGCGCTGCGGAAGATCGACGGCGCCGGCGGCGTCGTCGTGACCGGCGCCGTCGCCGACGTGCGCAGCTGGCTCGCCGCTGCCGATGTCGTGGTCGCGCCCCTCGCGATCGCCCGCGGCGTGCAGAACAAGCTGCTCGAGGCGATGGCGATGGCGCGTCCGGTGGTCGCCTCGCCGGCCGCCTTCGCCGGGCTGGAAGCAACGCCAGGGCGGGACCTGCTGGTCTGTGAAGCTGACGTCATGGCGTCAGTTGTGGCCGAGCTGCTGTCGGAACCTGCTCGCGCCAATCGGATCGGCTCCGCCGCGCGCACCCGGGTCGAGCAGGGCTATGCCTGGGAGGCGCGGCTCGCGCCGCTCGCCGCCATGGTCGGCCGGGGTGCGCGGAGCCCGGTCGGAGCGGCGGCGTGACCCTCGCCGCGCCGCTCCTGCGCCGCCCCGATAC
>CAXTTP010000343.1:0-3080 GCA_964247195.1 uncultured Sphingomonadaceae bacterium | reverse complement strand
GGATCGACCCACACGGCATCGAGGTCCGGCTTCAGGATCATGTCGGACTCGTTGATCGCCTTCCAGCCGTCGATCGAGGAACCGTCGAACATGAAGCCGTCGACCAGTTCGTCCTCGCCGACGACGCCCTTGACCATGGTCAGGTGCTGCCACTTGCCCTTGGGGTCGGTGAAGCGGAGGTCGACCCACTCGATCTCCTTCTCCTTGATCAGCTTGAGAACGTCGCTGGCGCTATTTGCCATGTGAAGTGCCTTCCCCGAAATGATTGAAACCGGGCGGCCGAGGATCGCGGCCGCCCCTTCGCCTCTCGCGCGCGACCTAGATCGCGTCGGCTCCTCTCTCTCCGGTGCGGATACGCACCGCCACCTCGACGGGGATCACGAAGATCTTGCCGTCGCCGATCCGCCCGGTCTGCGCCGCGCTCGTGATCGCTTCCACTACCCGTTCCGCGAGACTGTCCTCGACCACTACCTCCAGCTTCACCTTCGGCAGGAAGTCGACGACATATTCGGCACCGCGGTAGAGCTCGGTATGCCCCTTCTGGCGGCCGAAGCCGCGCGCTTCGGTCACGGTAATGCCCGATACGCCGACCTCGTGAAGCGCCTCCTTCACCTCGTCGAGCTTGAAGGGCTTGATGATCGCTTCGATCTTTTTCATGGGCGCTCCCTCCCGACGAACGCAGACGCGCGTTCTTCAATAAACGTGCCAGACGCGCCGTGGCAAGAAGCCGCGGCCATTGGTGTGATACCGCTCCCGCCGGTGCCGCAAGAAGCGGCAACGGGACGGCGGTGCCTGAAAAACGGGCAGCAGCGGAAGCAGGTTTGCGGTGCATCGTCGCTCGGTCGCAGCGACGCCACCCAGCGCCGGCGATCGGCACACCCTCGCGAACCTCGTGCGCCGTGGCGCGCAGGTCGTGACGATCGGGCGGGGGGAGTCGGATGCCTCAGGCGTAGGGCGGGGCGTGGAGGCCGGCGGGGCTGCTGGTGAAGATCTCGCAACCGCTGTCGGTGATGCCCACCGAATGCTCGAACTGAGCCGAGAGCGAGCGGTCGCGGGTGACCGCCGTCCAGCCGTCCTCGAGCAGCTTCACGTCCGGCCGGCCGATGTTGATCATCGGCTCGATCGTGAAGAACATGCCGGGCCTGAGCTCCGGGCCGGTGCCGGCGCGGCCGGCATGCACCACCTCCGGCGCGTCGTGGAACACGCGGCCGAGACCGTGGCCGCAGAAGTCGCGGACCACGCCGTAGCGATGGCGCTCGGCGAAGCTCTGGATGGCATGGCTGATGTCGCCAAGCCGGTTGCCCGGCCGCGCCTGCTCGATCCCCAGCATCATCGCCTCGTAGGTCACGTCGACGAGCCGGCGCGCCTTGATCGGCACGTCGCCGACCAGGAACATGCGGCTCGTGTCACCGTGCCAGCCGTCGAGGATCACGGTGACGTCGATGTTCGCGATGTCGCCGTCCTTCAGCGAGCGCTCGCCCGGAATGCCGTGGCAGACGACGTGGTTGACCGAGATGCAGCAGCTCTTCGTGAAGCCGCGATAGTTGAGCGTCGCAGGCACGCCGCCGCCGCGGATCATGTGCTCGCGCACCATGTCGTCGAGCGCCAGCGTCGATGCGCCCGGCACGACGTGGGGCACGAGCATGTCGAGCACCTCGGCGGCGAGCCGCCCGGCTGCACGCATGCCGGCAAAAGCCTCGGGTCCGTGCAGCTTGATAGCGCCGGTGCGGGGCAGGACATCGCCGTCCTGTACGGTCACATAATCGGTCATGACGACAATATAGTCGTGTTCGCGCGGCTTTGCGAGCACCTGCTTCGGCGCTAGAGCGACGGCATGGCTTCTCTCCCGACCGAGCGAATCTGGACCGCCGCCCTGCTCGTGATCGGCGACGAGATCCTCTCCGGCCGCACCCAGGACCGCAACATCGCGCAGGTCGCGCTGTGGCTCAACCTGCAGGGCATCCGCCTCGCCGAGGTCCGCGTCGTGCCCGATGTGACCGCGGCGATCGGCGAGGCGGTGACGGCGCTCGCCGGCCGCAACGACTATCTGTTCACGACCGGCGGCATCGGCCCGACGCATGACGACATCACGGTCGACGCGATCGCCGCCGCGCTGGGCCGAGCGGTGGTGGTGCATCCTCGCGCACGCGCGGTGCTGGAGGAATATTATACATCGCGCGGCGGCCTGAGCGACGCGCGGCTGCGGATGGCGCGCGTTCCCGAAGGCGCCGAGCTGATCGACAACCGCATGTCGGGAGCACCCGGCATCCGCATCGGCAACATCCTGATCCTCGCCGGCGTGCCGCACATCGCCGGCATGATGCTGGATGCCTTGTCCGGCACGCTCGAAGGCGGGCGGCCATTGATCGCGCGCACGCTCGGCTGCTGGGTGGCGGAGAGCGAGGTTGCCGACGTGCTGCGCGAGACCGAGCGCGCGCATGCCGGCTGCCAGATCGGCAGCTATCCCTTCTTCCGCGAAGGCCGGGTTGGCGCCAACTTCGTGATCCGCTCGGTCGACCAGCCGGCGCTCGACGGGTGTGCGAGCGATCTCGCCCGCCGGCTCGCCGGGCACGGCCATGCGACCGTCGAGGGCGGGATCTAGCGACCCAGCTGCATGGCGCGCATCCTCCTCGGCTGGGAGCTGGGCGCGGGCAGCGGCCATGCCACCAAGCTCGGTGCTATCGGCCGGACCCTGCGCGGCTTGGGCCACGATGTCGCCTATGCGGTCCAGCAGATCGGCGGCTTCGCCGGCGCCGAGGTTTGGCAGGCGCCGCTATGGCCGGCGCAGTTGACCACACTCGCCCGGCCCTCCGGGATCACGCCCGCGACGATGGGCGACATCCTCGTCGCGCTTGGGCTTGATACGCCCGCCTTTCCGGCGATGGTCGCCGCCTGGGAGCTGATCCTCGCGGCGGCGCGGCCCGACGCGGTCGCCGCGGAGTTCGCGCCGGCGCTGTCGGTGGCGGCGGCCGGCCGGGTGCCCGTGCTCGGCATCGGTTCGGGCTTCACCCTGCCGCCGGGTGGCATAGACCGCTTCCCGAGCCTCAGCGGCGCGGCAGCGGTGCACGACGAGACGGCGC
>CAXTTP010000342.1:0-3091 GCA_964247195.1 uncultured Sphingomonadaceae bacterium | reverse complement strand
GGCGTGATGTTGTGCGGGTTCTCGAGCATGTAGGTGAGCAGCGTGCGGAACAGGCTGTTGTAGAAGTCGTCCACGATCCGGTCGCTCTCGCAGATCCGGATCGCCGCCTCGGCATCGCGCGCGGCAAAGGCATCCAGGGTCAGGCGGACCATGTCGGAAACCGCGCGCGCCATCGCCGGCAGGATCGAGAGCGGCTCCAGCCCGTTCGCCCCGGCAAGCAGCGGCACCCGCTTGGCGATGTTCTTGGCATAGTCGCCCATCCGCTCGACCACGCCCGAGATCTTGAGCGCGGCGATCGCCTCGCGCAGGTCGTCGGCCATCGGCGCGCGCAACGCGATCAGGCGGATCACCTGGCGCTCGATCTCGCCCTCGATCGCATCGATCCGCTTGTCCGCTTCGACGACGCGGGCGGCGAGATCGAGGTCGCGCCGGACGAGCGCCTCCATCGCGTCGCTCACCGCCGCTTCGGCGCGGCCGCCCATCTCCGATACGAGCGCGCGGATCTCGCCGAGGTCGGCATCGAACGCCTTCACGGTATGCCCGTTGGTAGTCGCCATCATGTCGCTCCTCAGCCGTAGCGGCCGGTGATGTAGTCCTTGGTCCGCGTCTCGCGCGGGTTCGTGAAGATCTCCGACGTGTCGCCATATTCGACCAGGTGGCCGAGATGGAAAAACGCCGTCCGCTGCGAGACACGAGCAGCCTGTTGCATGTTATGTGTGACAATCACGATCGCGTAGCGGCCGCGCAGTTCGTGGATCAGCTCCTCGATCTTGGCGGTCGCGATCGGATCGAGCGCGGAGCAGGGCTCGTCCATCAGGATCACCTCCGGATCGACGGCGATCGCGCGCGCGATGCACAGCCGCTGCTGCTGGCCGCCGGACAGCGCTGTGCCGCTTTCGGTGAGCCGGTCCTTGACCTCTTCCCAAAGCCCAGCGCGGCGGAGCGATTTCTCGACGACCTGGTCGAGGTCCGCCTTGCCGGCGGCCAGGCCGTGGATGCGCGGCCCGTAGGCGACGTTCTCGTAGATCGATTTCGGGAAGGGATTCGGCTTCTGGAAGACCATGCCGACGCGCGCACGCAGCTGCACCACGTCCATGTCGGGCGAGTAGATGTTCTCTCCGTCGAGCGTGATCTCGCCCGCCACGCGCGCCGAGGCGACGGTGTCGTTCATGCGGTTGAGCGTGCGCAGGAAGGTCGACTTGCCGCAGCCCGACGGGCCGATGAAGGCAGTGACGTTGTCCTCGCCGACATCGAGCGAGACGTTGTCGATCGCCTGCTTGGCGCCGTAGAAGACGTTGACGTTGCGCGCCGTCATCTTCAGCCGGTCGGGTGCGGCCTGCTGGTGCGCGGCGATCTCGTTGAGCGTCATGTCGGTTCCTGGATTGGTCATGTTCACCAGCGCTGCTCGAACTTGTTGCGGAGGTAGATGGCGAGCCCGTTCATCGCGAGCAGGAACACCAGCAGCACGATGATCGCGGCGCTCGTCTTCTCGACGAAACCCTTGCTGACCTCGTCCGACCAGAGGAAGATCTGGACGGGCAGCACTGTCGCCGGTTCGGTGAGACCGCCGGGCGGCGTGGCGACAAAGGCGCGCATGCCGATCATCAGCAGCGGCGCGGTCTCGCCGAGCGCGCGCGCCATGCCGATGATCGTGCCGGTGAGGATCCCGGGCAGCGCCAGCGGCAAGACGTGGTGGAAGACGACCTGGATGCGGCTTGCGCCCACGCCGAGCGCGGCATCGCGGATCGACGGCGGCACCGACTTGATCGCGTTGCGGCCGGCGATGACGATCACCGGCATGGTCATCAGGGCGAGCGTGATGCCGCCGACCAGCGGCGCCGAGCGCGGCAGGTGCATGACGTTGAGGAACACGGCGAGGCCGAGCAGGCCGAAGATGATCGACGGGACAGCGGCGAGGTTGTTGATCGACACCTCGATGAGGTCGGTCCAGCGGTTCCGCGTCGCATATTCCTCAAGGTAGAGTGCGGAGAGCACGCCGACCGGGAAGGCCAGCACGATCGTCACCAGCATCGTCAGGAGCGAGCCCTTGAGCGCGCCCCACACGCCGACGACGCTCGGGTCGGTCGCATCGGCGCTGGTCAGGAAGCTGAGGTTGAAGCCGGTCCGCACTACGTCCGCGCGCTTGAGCTTCGAATAGGCGGCTTCCGCCTCGGGCGCGCCGTCACCCTTGGCGGCGATGTCGATGTCGGAACCGGCAGGCACCCAGATCTCGGCCCGGCGCTGCAGGATCGAGGGATCGGCACGGATCGCATCGCGCACGCTCAGCCAGCCGCCGTCGGAGATCAGCCGCGCCCCGCCCTCGCCGAAGGCGGCGTCGGCGGCGGTCGCGGTGGCGCCCTCGATGTCGGCGCCGGCGAGCGCGGCGTCCGCGCCGAAGCCCTTCAGCGCGGCGGGATCCAGCATCAGCGAGGATTTCGGGAAATCGATCGGCAGGCGGATTTCGGTGCGGGTGAAGCCGCGCGCGCCGTTGCCGATCATCGTGATCAGGAGGAAGGCGAGGAACGCCGCCGACAGCACCACCGCGCCCAGCCCGAGCAACCGGAAGCCGCGCTCGGCAGCATAGCGGCGGCGGATCCGGCCCTGCATCGATCCGGTCTTCCAGTCGGTCGGCACGCGCGCCGCCGCCTGGCGAGTGGCGCTGCCGACCGGCAACTGGGGCACGATGGTGCTAGTCATAGGCTTCCCGATATTTCTTCACCACGCGCAGCGCGAAGATGTTGAGCGCAAGCGTCACGAGGAACAGCACGAGGCCCAGCGCGAACGCGGCGAGCGTCTTGGGGCTGTCGAACTCCTGGTCGCCGGTAAGAAGCTGGACGATCTGGGTGGTGACGGTGGTGACGCTGGCGAACGGGTTCATCGTCAGGTTGGCCGACAGGCCCGCCGCCATCACCACGATCATCGTCTCGCCGATCGCCCGGCTGACGGCGAGCAGCACGCCGCCGACCACGCCCGGCAGCGCCGCGGGCACGATCACGCGGCGGATCGTCTCCGACGTGGTGGCGCCCAGCGCCAGCGATCCGTCGCGCATCGACTGCGGCACGGCGGCGATCGAATCGTCCGCCATCGACGA
>CAXTTP010000341.1:0-3093 GCA_964247195.1 uncultured Sphingomonadaceae bacterium | reverse complement strand
GGCGGGCAACGCGCGCGGCGTCCGCCGCCGGGCACAGGCCGGCGCGCACCGAATAGCGGAAGGCAAGCGCCATGCCGCAGGCGATCGCCTCGCCATGGAGCAGCCGGTCGGAAAAGCCGGTCTCCGCCTCCAGCGCATGGCCGAAGGTGTGGCCGAGGTTGAGGAGGGCGCGGACGTCGCCGGTCTCGCGTTCGTCTGCCGAGACGATGCGGGCCTTGGCGGCGACGCTGTGATGGATCGCCCGCGTCCGCAGCGCCACGTCCCCGGCGAGCAGGTGCGCGCCGCTCGCCTCGCACCAGGCGAAGAAGCCGGCATCGTCGATCAGGCCGTATTTCACCACCTCGGCATAGCCGGCGGCGAGCTCGCGCGGCGGCAGCGTGGCGAGCGTGGCCGGATCGATCAGCACATAGGCCGGCTGGTGGAAGGCGCCGACGAGGTTCTTGCCCGCCGCGCTGTTGATCGCGGTCTTGCCGCCGACCGAAGAATCGACCTGCGCGAGCAGGGTCGTCGGCACCTGCACGAAGCCGCAGCCGCGCTTCAGGATCGCCGCCGCGAAGCCGACCAGATCGCCGATGACGCCGCCGCCGAGCGCCACGACGTGCTCGCCGCGCTCGACGCCTTTCTCGAGAAGGGAGTCGGTCAGGCCCTCCAGCATGCGCCAGCTCTTGGTGCTCTCGCCAGGCGGCAGCAGGATCGCGTCCGTCGCGATGCCCGCCGCACTCAGCGATCGCTGCAACCGCGGCAGATGATGCTCGCCCACGTTCTCGTCCGTCACGACCACCAGCCGGCCGCGCCGGGCATAAGGCGCGAGCAGCACGCCCGCCGCATCGAGCGCGCCTGCGCCGATGTCGATGCCATAGCTGCGGGCGCCCAGCGCCACCTCGACCCGGATCATGTGCCGAGCGCCTTGACGATCGCATCGACCGTCGCCTCGTGCGGCAGCGGCTGGCTGCGGACGTGGACGGGGGCGAGCGCGTAGAACGGGTTGCGCACGGCGGCGAGCTCGCCGAGCACCTCGCGGGCGTTGCGGCCGGCGAGCAGCGGCCGGCCGTCGCGCCGTCCGACCCGCTCGGCGAGCACGTCGAGATCGGCGTCGAGCCAGACGGCGGTGGCGCGCTCGAGGATCAGGTCGCGCGTGTCGGGCTGCATGAAGGCGCCGCCGCCGGTGGCGACGACCTTGCGCCGGCCGTCGATCAGGCGCGCGATCACGCGCCGCTCGCCGTCGCGAAAGCCGGCCTCGCCGAAGCGATCGAAGATCTCGCTGATCGAGAGGCCGGCCGCACGCTCGATCTCGTGGTCGGCATCGACGAACGGCAGCCGGAGCCGCGTCGCCAGCCGCTTGCCGATCGTCGACTTGCCCGCCCCCATCAGCCCCACGAGCACGATCGCGCGATCGATCGCGGGGTGGTGGGAGGAGGGGCTGTGCGGCATGGCGGCGGGGGCTATACACAGTGGCGTCGCTTCGGGCAAAAGCCCGCCGTCCGGCCGAGCCGCCCTGCGAGAAGGTACCCGATGTCGCGTCCAATGCTGATCCTGATCCTCGTCCTGGTGGCCGTCGTCGGCGCGCTGGTCGCGCTCGCCAACGTCAATACCGAGGTCGCGCCGGCGCGGGTGGAGAAGGCGATGCTGAATGAAGCGGCCGCCAAATAGAATCGCGCTCGCCGCGCTCGTCGCGGGCTGGGCGCTCCTCCAGGGGCTGCCGGCGATCGGCCAGGATTCGCCGGAATCGCTGCTCCCGCCAGGCTTCGGCGATTCCCCGCCGCCGGCGCCTCGGCAGCCGCAATCGATCCTCCCGCCGCCCGCCCCGGCGCAGCCGCGCGCGGCGGACGAGCTGCCTTCGCTCGCGCTGGTGCCGCCGCCTGAAGAGGGCGTCGTCGCCGCCAACGATGCCGATGCCGATGCCGCCGACGAGGCGGCGCCGACGACCGAGGACATCGCCAGCGCCGCCGAGGTGCCGGACTGGGCGCGCCGGCCGATCGACGTCGCCGGCCCGCTCGGCCCCGACGGTAGCGGCCTCGGCGCGGACGCGTTCGGGGGTGCCAACGGCCAATTCCTGTCGGCGCTGATGCGGCGCATCGATGCGCCTATCGCGTCGCGCTGGGGATCGATCCTGCTCCGCCGCGCGCTCCTTTCGCGCGTCGCCACGCCGCGCGCGGTACCTCCCGCCGACTGGATCGCCGAGCGCGCCTGGCTGCTGCTCCGGATGGGCGAGGCGGAGGGCGCGCGGATGCTCGTCGCCGGGGTCGACGTGGACCGCTATTCGCCCAAGCTCGTCGCGGTCGCTGCGCAGTCCGCGCTCGCCACCGCCGATCCGGCCGCGCTCTGCCCGCTCGTCGCCACTGCACGCACCCAGAGCAAGGAGGCGATCTGGCCGCTGGCGAACGCGATGTGCACCGCGCTTTCCGGGGAGTCGGCGCAGTCGAGCGCGCTGATCGACCAGGCGCGCCGTGCCCGGGTGGCGCGCGGCATCGACCTGCTGCTCGCCGAGAAGGTGGTCGGTGCCGGCGGCGGCCGGCGGTCGATCAATATCGAGTGGGACGGCGTCGACCGGCTGACGAGCTGGCGCTTCGGGCTCGCCACAGCACTCGGCGTGCCGATCCCGGAACCGCTGTTCGGCACCGTCGGCATCCACGTCCAGGCGTGGCGGGCGCGATCGCCGATGGTGCCGTTCGCATCCCGGATCGCGGCGGCGCGGACCGCGGCCGCGCTGGGCGTCTTCTCGAACGCAGCGCTGGTCGACCTCTACGGCGCCGCTGCCGACGAAACCGATCCGCTTGAGATCGCCCAGACCCCGGCCGGCCGGTTGCGGACCGCCTATGTGGGCGCCGACGACGACCAGAAGCTGGCGGCGCTACGCACGCTCTGGGGAGAGGCCACGGACCCGCTGGGCCGCTATGGCGATGCCGTGCTGACGGCGGGGGCGGCGGCGCGGATCGCGCCGGCCGGCAGCCATTCGGGCGACGCCGCCGCGCTGATCGGCGCAATGTTCTCCGCCGGCCTCGACCTGCAGGCGGAACGCTGGTCCGCGGTGGTCGAGAGGATGTCGGCGGGTAACGCCGATCCGGCGTGGGCGATGCTGGCGGTCGGCTCGCC
>CAXTTP010000340.1:0-3104 GCA_964247195.1 uncultured Sphingomonadaceae bacterium | reverse complement strand
GTCAAGGATTCGCTGACGATGGGCGCGGTCGCCGCGGCCGAGGTGATCTCGCACTATGGCGCCCGGCCGGAGGCGGACCTGAAGGCGCTGGTCGACACCCGGCTGGGCTGATCCTGCCGACAGGCGGCGTGGGGCGGCTTCAGGCCTGGCTGGTTCCCGGCGGCAGAGGCGCGATCCGCTCGGCGTCGTCGAGGCCGCGGCCGACATGGCTGCGGCGGTAGCTGTAGCCGTAATAGAGCAGCAGCCCGATCGCGCCCCACACCGGCAGCACCAGGATCGCGGTGAGCGGCAGCGACAGATAAAGCACGACGCAGCCGACGATCGCCATCGGCGCGATCACGTAGACCCCCGGGGTGCGGAAGGGGCGCTTGCGGCCGGGATCGGTTTTCCGCAGCACCATCACTGCTAGCGCCACCATGAAGAAGGCGAAGAGCGTGCCGGAATTCGAATAGTCGGCGAGCTTGCCGACAGGCAGGAACGCGGCCGCGATCGTCGCCGCGACGCCGGTGACGAGCGTCACGACGTGCGGCGTGTGATAGCGCGGGTGAACCGAGGCCAGCTTCGCCGGCAGCAAGCCGTCGCGCGCCATGGTGAAGAACACGCGCGTCTGACCGAACATCATCATCAGCACGACGGACGGCAGCGCGAGCACGGCGGCGAGGCCGACGAGCCGGCCGATCACCGGCCATCCGATCACGTCGAGCACGTGGACGAGCGCCTCGCGCGAGCAGACCAGCGGTTCGATCGCGCCCCCGGCGACGATCGAGGCGCAGCGGCCTGCCATCTCGGCCGAGCCCGGCGCCAGCGGCACGCCGCCCGCCATCTCGGGCTGGGCGCCGATCGCGCCGATCGCCCCGCTCGCCACCAGCAGGTAGAAAAGCGTGCAGATGAACAGGCTGCCGATCAGCCCGATCGGCACGTTGCGCTGCGGGTTCTTGGTCTCCTCGGCCGCGGTCGAGACGGCGTCGAAGCCGACATAGGCGAAGAAGATCGAGGCGGCGGCGCCGAACACGCCGGCGCCACCGGTGGGGGCGAACGGCTCGAAATTGGTCGCCTTGGCGACGGGGATGGTGAGCGCCACGAACACGGTGAGCGCGACGATCTTGATCGCGACCAGCACGGCGTTGACGCGCGCGCTCTCGGTCGTGCCGACGATCAGCAGCCAGGTCACGAGTACCGACACCACGATCGCCGGCACGTTGATCCAGCCGCCGACCTGCATCGCGGTGAGCAGGTCCGGCGTCGCCTCGGCCCCGAAGGCGAGCTGGATCTTGGCCATCAGCGCGTCGGCATTGCTGAGCGTCGCGGGGAAATTGACGCCAAGCCCCCGCAGCAGCCCGACCGCATGGTTCGACCAGCCGACCGCGACCGCGCTCGCGCCGACGGCATATTCGAGGATCAGCGCCCAGCCGACCATCCACGCCATCAACTCGCCCATCACCGCATAGGTATAGGTGTAGGCGGACCCCGACACCGGCACCATCGAGGCGAGCTCGGAATAGCAGAGCGCCGCCACCGCGCAGACGAAGCCCGCGACGACGAAGCTGAGCAGCATGCCTGGCCCGGCCTTTTGCGCCGCCTCGGACGTCAGCACGAAGATGCCGGTGCCGATCACAGCGCCGATGCCGAGCATGGTGAGTTGGAAGGCACCGAGCGAACGCTGCAACGAATTCTTCTCGGCAGTGGCGAGGATCGCGTCGAGCGACTTCACACGCTGGAAAATCATGGGTGGCCCCGCTGTGGGACGGGGCAGGGCCGCCGTCCGGACTGGTAAGCGAGCGAGACTAGACGCTATTTTGCGCTGCGCAATAGTAAGGCGCCCGGCGATTTATGTGTCGGGCGGCACAGCCGCTGGAGGCGCGGCGGGCCACTATCCTGTCACCGATCGCCCGAGGGGGGTGGCGGAGTGGAGGATCGACGATGACGACCGAAAAGCAGAGCGCCGACGCGAAGAAGGCGAAGTCCAAGGCAAAGGAGCTTTCCGAAGAGACGCTCGACACCGTGTCGGGCGGCCTGAACCCGCAGCCGCTGCCGCCGCGCTGGGGTGGCAAGGGCTTCTGATTCGCGGCCGACCCGCGGTCGGCCTTCAGCCTGATCCGCCGGCCGATCCCCATCGACCGGCGCCAGGGTTGGACTGGCAGGGGCGGGGTCCGCGACCCCGCCTCATCGCTCACCCAGCGAGCATCGGCCCGAGCGGACCGCCGGCGAAGATGTGGACATGGAGGTGCGGCACCTCCTGATGCGCGTCCACGCCGCTATTGGCCAGCAGCCGGTAGCCCGGCGCGACCAGCCCCGCCGCCCGCGCGACATGGCCCACGGCACGGACGAAACCGGCGATCTCGGCCTCCGACGCCCGCGCCGAGAAATCGTCCCAAGCCACATAGGCGCCCTTTGGAATGACCAGGATGTGCGTCGGCGCCTGGGGGTTGATGTCGTGGAAGGCGAGCGCATGCTCGTCCTCATAGAGCTTTCGCGACGGGATCTCGCCACGCAGGATGCGGGCGAAGACGTTGCCATCGTCATAGGGCAAGGTGGCGTCGATCGGCATAGCGTCAGGCTCCGCGCTCGGCGCGCGCCGCCTTTTCGGCGAGGCCGGACACGCCCTCTCGGCGGCGGAGTTCCGCCAGCACGTCGGCGAGCGGCACGTCGCAGTCGGCAAGCAGCACGGTCAGGTGGAAGAGCAGGTCGGCGGCCTCGGCGACAATCGCGCGGGTATCTCCCGTGAGCGACGCGACGACAGTCTCGACCGCCTCCTCGCCGACCTTCCGGGCGATCGTGGGCCGGCCCGCGGCGAACAGCTTGGCGACGTAGGAGGATCCGGGATCGCCGCCGCGGCGACCCAGGATCGTCGCTTCGAGTTGTCCAAGCGTGTCGTTCATCGGCCCGTTAAGCCCGGCGTCGACGCCAGCGTCAACCGCGCGCGCTCAGTCGCGACGCGAGCGGCTGCCTCGCCGGCCGAGCAGCAGGCCGACCACGCCCGCCGCGAACAGCGCGAAGTCGGCGGGTTCGGGGACGGCGATGCCGGTCGTCTGCTTGGCCTTGCGCGGCGGGGCGGCGGGCGAGGCGGCGGCGGCGTTCCCGGACGCGGCGGCGGACTGGCTCGG
>CAXTTP010000339.1:2006-3109 GCA_964247195.1 uncultured Sphingomonadaceae bacterium | reverse complement strand
GGATTGCAGGGCCGCTGTGGAAACAAGTAGGCGGCGGCAAGGGTTGGGGCGACATGAGCCGTCTGTTGCACGTCATCGGCAGGGTGCTGTTCGGCTTGCTGGTGGCCGCGCTGTTCGCCCCCTATGTGGTTCCACCGTTCCTCGACCGGATCTATTATCGCGGGCCGGCGACCGATCATTTCGATGGCGCACGCTTCTTCAACCCCGACGACGTCAGCGCGTCCGCATCGCGCGCATCGCCCCGCTTCCTGCGGTTCCTGTCCGGCCGCGATCGTACGCCGTGGCCGAGGCGGGTCGCGGTCATGCCGGGCAGGCCGCCGGCACGGGTCGCCGGCAGCGCGCTGCGCGTCACCTGGATCGGCCATGCCACCGTGCTCGTGCAGACCGAGGGGCTCAACATCCTCACCGATCCGGTCTGGTCCGATGTCGTTTCGCCCTTTCCGCCGTTCGGGCCTCGGCGGGTGCGCGCGCCCGGCGTCGGGTTCGGCGACCTGCCGAAGATCGACCTCGTCCTGATCAGCCACGATCATTACGACCATATGGACCTGCCGACGCTCGAGCGGCTGTGGGCGCGCGACCGGCCGCTGATCGTCACCAGCCTCGGCAACGATACGATCCTGCGTGCGCACGGCATCGCCGCGGTCGCCCGCGACTGGGGCGGGGGGGTGTCGGTGCGGCCCGGCACCGCCGTGTTCGTCGAAAGGGTCCACCATTGGGGATCGCGCTGGGGCAAGGACCGCGACCGCGCCTTGTGGTCCGGCTTCACCGTCACGCTGCCGGGCGGCAACCTCTATTTCGCCGGCGATACCGGGGCCGGCGACATGCGCTGGATGGAGGCGGCCGCAGCGCGGGGGCCGGTGCGCCTCGCCCTGATCCCGATCGGCGCGTACCGGCCGCGCATGCTGATGGCCGACAACCATCTAGATCCGGCGGAGTCGGTCGAGGTTTTCGGCAAGCTTCGTGCGGCGTACGCGCTCGGAATACACTGGGGCACCTTCCCGCTCACCGACGAGGCGATCGACGAGCCGCCCCGGCTGCTCGCGGCAGCGTTACGGCAGGCAGGCGTGGCGCCGGACCGGTTCCGGACGACGGCAGCGGGCGCG
>CAXTTP010000339.1:0-1996 GCA_964247195.1 uncultured Sphingomonadaceae bacterium | reverse complement strand
GGCTGGGACGTGCCGCCGCTGCCGGCTCAGGCGGGGAACAGCGTCGCGACCTCCGCGTCGCTCAGCGCGATGCCGAAGCGTTTGGAGAGCGCGGCGCGATAGCCGCCGACCTCCTGACCCGCCAGCGTGTCGAGGCCACCGTCGGTGAGGATGCTGGCGATGCGCGACTGCACGAAGCGGCTCGACGGCGCGCTCGCCGTCCAGTGGTTGGCCAGCGCGAGATCAGCAGGCCAGACCCGCTCCTCGGTGAAGCTGTACTGGCGCTCGCCGTTCCGTTCGAGCATCCAGCCATGGTCGGGATCGTGGCGCAGGCTGTGGCGGACGCCTGCGGCGACGACCTCGCTGCCGTCGGCGAGCGGCATCGGCGGTACGTCGCCGCCGCCGAAGCCGGCGTCCGCGATCCAGTCGCGGCCCGCGATCGTCACCAGCGACAGCGTATGCGTCTTCGGCGGCACCTCGCGCGCGAACAGCCAGACCCGCGCCAGCAGCGGGCGGGCGGTGAAGCCCAGCGCCTGCAAAGCGGGCAGGAGCAACCCGTTATGCTCGAAGCAATAGCCGCCCCGCCGCCGTGTCACGAGCTTGTCGAACACCGCGGCCGGATCGAGGCTGATGCCGCGGCCGAGCGGGATATCGAGGTTCTCGAACGGGATCGCCCGGCGATGCGCGCGCTGCAACAGGGCGAGACCCTCGGCATCGACCGTCGGCGCCGCGGCGAGACCGATCCGCGCAAGATAGGCGGCCACGTCTAGCGGCTGCACGCGCCGATCCGCTTGCCCTCGGCGACGGTCGTGACCTTCATCTGCGGTGCCGTCAGCGCCAGGCGGGCGGTGGTGGTGAAGCTCGTCGCGGTATACGTGCCGGTGCTGGTGGCAATCATCGTGCCGCCGCCGGGCTGGCTGCACATGATCTGCGAATCGAGCTTGCCGCCCTTGCGCGAATAGCGGGACAGCTTGCACGCTTTGTTGGTCCGCATCATCTCCGCAGGGCCGCTAGCGGCGGCTTCCGCGGTCAGGCAGCGCCGGATCCGCTTCGGCAGCCCCTTCATCATCGATGCGGCCTGCTGCGGCGCGGACGGGATCTCGGCGGACCGGACCGACGTCACGATCTCCCATTCGCCGGATTTGACCTGTTGGGCGGCCGCCAGCGTCGGGAGCGCGCCCAGCACGGCGAGCACGAGCGGGCGAAGCCTCATCTTGCTGCGCCCCCATCGCACGCGCCGACGCGGCGGCCGCGCATCCGCCCCGAAAAGGCCATCGATCCCTGCGCCGTGTCGGTGGTGGTGGAAAAGGCGATGTCGAAGGCGTCGCGCTCGTAGCGACCGGTGAGCGTCACCGTGCCGGGCTTGCGTCCCTCCTCCGCCTGGCAGGTGCCGGCAATGTCGACGAGCCCCTTGGCGACGGCGGAGCGGGTGAGCGTGCAATCGGCGGCGGTGTCGCGGCTGAGCCATTTCGCGGGGTCCGCCGCGTCGGCCGGTGTCAGGCAGATGCGGTCAGCCTTGATCGCGTCCAGCGGAAGATCGTTCAGCGGCCGGCCGGCGAGGCTCGCGGCGCCGGGATCGTTGCGCTGCTCCCACAGGCCCGGCTCCAGCGCGGGCGCGGCGAGCAGCAGGATCAGGCCCAGCATCCGATCTCCCCCGGCCGCATGATTGCGACACGGGCGCGACATTCCCATATCCTGCGCGCATGACAATCCAGATTCGCACCAGCCTTGCCGAGCCCGCGGGCGCCGACGTCTTCGTGCCGCACCGGCCCGAACGGCCAGCCAAGTCCGAGGGTGGGAGGCCGCTCCGCGTCGTTTCCGGCTACGAGCCTTCGGGCGATCAGCCGACCGCGATCACCGAATTGGTCCAGTCGGCGCAGGCGGGCGAGCGCGACCAGGTACTGCTCGGCGTCACCGGCTCCGGCAAGACCTTCACGATGGCCAAGGTGATCGAGTCGCTGCAGCGCCCGGCGCTGGTGCTGGCACCCAACAAGATCCTCGCTGCCCAGCTCTATGG
>CAXTTP010000338.1:0-3111 GCA_964247195.1 uncultured Sphingomonadaceae bacterium | reverse complement strand
GATCCGCGACGTCCGCGTCGCAATGACGGCCGAGAAGAGGACGCGGCGCCTGCTCGCGGTCGGCAGCGGCAAGGGCGGCGTCGGCAAGTCGACCGTCGCCGCCAATCTCGCCGTTGCGCTCGCCCGGCTGGGCGTGCGCACCGGCCTCGTCGATGCCGACATCTACGGCCCCTCGCAGCCGCGCCTGATGGACAGCGAGGACCGCAAGCCCGAGGCGCACGAGCAGAAACTGATCCCGGTGCCGACCCGCTACGGCGTGCCGATGCTTTCGATGGGCCATCTCGTGAAGCCGGGCCAGGCGATCGCCTGGCGCGGGCCGATGGCCGGCAATGCGCTGGGCCAGCTGCTCGATGCCGAATGGGGCGAGGCCGAGCTGATCGTGGTCGACCTGCCGCCCGGCACCGGCGACGTCCAGCTGTCGATGATGGCCAAGCACAAGCCGGCCGGCGCGCTGATCGTCTCGACCCCGCAGGACCTGGCGCTGATCGATGCGATGCGGGCGATCGACCTGTTCAACCAGTCGACGGTGCCGATCATCGGGCTGGTCGAGAACATGGCGGGTTATGCCTGCCCGCATTGCGGCGAGATTTCCGATCCGTTCGGCGCCGGCGGCGCGGAGGCCGCGGCGGACGCGCTCGGCATCCCGTTCGTCGGGCGGATCCCGCTCGCCATCGCCATCCGCAAGGCGTCCGACGAGGGCCGGCCGCCGGCCGCCGGCGGCGACGCCGTGGCGCAACCTTTCCTCGATATTGCCGGCCATGTCGCCGAATGGCTGAACCGGATCGCGGCATCGGGCGTTGCCGCGCCATGATCACCGACGACGCCGCCATCGCCGCCCTGCTGGCCGAGACCCGCACCATCGCCATGGTAGGCGCATCCGACCGGCCCGACCGGCCGAGCTTCGGGGTCATGCGCTTTCTTCAGGGGCAGGGCTACCGCGTGCTCCCGGTCAATCCGCAGATCACCGGCGAACATATCCACGGCGAATATGTCTGGCGCGACCTGGCCCAGATCGGCGAGCCGATCGACATGGTCGACATCTTCCGCCGCCCCGCCGCCGCCGGCGATGCGGTCGACGAGGCGATCGCGGCCGGCGCGAAGGCGGTCTGGCTCCAGCTCGGCGTGATCAACCACGAGGCCGCGGCGCGGGCGGAGGCCGCCGGCCTCAAGGTGGTGATGGACCGCTGCCCGGTGATCGAGATCCGGCGGATGCGCCTGCCGGCGGTGGGATAGATCGCCTCTTCAAGCAGCGGGCGGAGCGCCCGGCGGGATGGCGCGCGGGTTGATCGGAACATTGTGGAAGGACGCCACTTTCCAACCTGCCTCGTCGCGGACCATCACCTGTTCGAGGCGCGTTCGCAACGCTCCGTCCACGGCCTCGGCGCCCGGTGGCAGCGCGCTGAAACCGCGCACCTCGGTCAGGCTGTCGACGATCGCCACGTCGGGCCGGACGAACGCGACGTGCACGACGGTCTGCCGCAACGTGCTTCCCTTGTAGAAGGTCGCGAAGATCCGCTCGTGCTGCGCCTCGAACGGTGCCTTGCCGACCGAGAACATGCCGACGACATTGGTGAAGACCACGTCCGCCCGCACGTTCGCGGCGAAGGCGGCGGCGTCGCCCGCGTTCCATGCCTCGTCCTGCTCCGCGATGATCCGTTCGATCGCGGCCCTGCTTTCCTCGACGTCCATGACGACCCTCCTACCGACCGCCCGACGCTCCCGAGGCGCGAGTCGGCGATTGCCCGTGCATTACCAATCGACCACCCGCCAGCGCCGCTTTTCCGCCATGCGCCGCAGGCGATCGTGCGGGTTGGCGGCGATCGCCTCGTCGGCCCATTCCAGCACCGGCGCGTCCGAGGCATGGTCCGTATAGAAGCGCACCCGGATCGTGTCGCGCGCGATGCCTTCCTTGGCCAGCCACGCCTGGATCATCCGGAGCTTCGCCGGGCCATAGGCATTCTCGCCGTCGATCTTCGCCGAGACGCGCTCGTCGAGGCCGATGATCGAGCCCGTCGCGATCACGTCGGCGAAGCCGAGCCGCGCCGCGATCGCGCCCACATAGAGACGGTAGGAGGCGGTCGCGAGCAAGAGGCGGCGGCCGGCGGCGCGATCCTGCGCGATCTGGTCGAGCGCGCCGGCCAGCACGTTGGTGGCGATGGTGCGCTCGGCGAAGCTCTCCGCCACCGCCCGCAGGTCCGCGCCCGAGACGCTGCGGCCGAGCAGCAGCCGGTAGGCGGTCTCCTTCAGGCGACCGCGATCGATCGCCTTCAACGCATAGGCCAGCATCGCTGCGAGCAGCGCCGGCGCCAGCAGCAGCCGCCACGGCGCGAGCCGGCGCGCGGCATGCAGCAGGAACTGCGTGTAGGTGCCGGTCCGGGTGATCGTCCGGTCCATGTCGTAGATGGCGAGCTCGGTCATCGCGGCCGAGCCTGTGGCACCGATTGCCGCGCGGAACCAGCCCGCCGATCCGCGTATGTGCCGGCGCGATGCTCCCTTCCGGATCGGCGACGCTTGCCGAACCGTGCGTTCTGCACCATCGTCCCGCCGGGATGAGCGAGGCCGCAGATTACAGCGTAGCGGACGAGGACGGCCGGCGTACCGTGCGCCTGACCGGCATGCTGACGCTTGCCCAGCTCAGGGACCTGCCGGCGCGGCTCGCTGCCGAAACCGACGCCGCCGCCATCGATCTCTCGGGCGTGGACCGGATCGACACCGTCGGCGCATGGATCGTCCACCGCTTCGTGCGCGACCGCTCGGTCGAGGTGACCGGCGCCGACGACGACGCCGCCCACCTGCTCGAGCAGGTCGCCGCCGCCGACAAGCCGCTCAAGGTGCGGCCGGATACGCGCACCCCGTTCCTGCGCGTGCTTGGCCAGATGGGCGACGCCACGATGGCGGCGGGCAACACCATGCTCGGCCTGCTGGGCTTCTTCGGCGGTGTGCTGGTGACGATGTGGGACGTGCTCCGCCACCCGCGCCGGATCCGCGTCAACGCGATCGTCCGCCAGTTCGAGGTGGTCGGCGTCGAGGCGCTCGCGATCATCGGCCTGATGAGTTTCCTGATCGGCATCGTCATCGCCCAGCAGGGCGCGATCCAGCTGCGCCAGTTCG
>CAXTTP010000337.1:0-3117 GCA_964247195.1 uncultured Sphingomonadaceae bacterium | reverse complement strand
GACGTACAGCGTGCGCGAGGCGCTGTCGAAATAGCGCAGCGGCCTGGCCGTGCCGTCGGTCCGGGAGGGCTGGATCATGACGCGGTGACGCAGCCGCAACCGGTCCTCGATGCCGGCGGGCACGGATCCGCTGGCGGCCAGGATCTCGTTTGCCGCCTCCTCCGCGGGCCGGTCGACCGCGTCGACATAGTTTCCCTCGCCGGAGAACCATTCGCGCACCTCTTCCCACGGCAGCCGCGTGCCGCTGCCGCTGTCGAACGCGTCGTCGAGCGTGGCGAGCTGGTCCTGCGAGCGCTGATAGGCGGCGTGGACCGCGACCAGCCGGCGCGCGAGCAACGGCTGCTGCTGGACGTTGCGGCCCACCATCTCGATCGGAACCTGCGCCTCGCCGATCGTCGGATCGGTCACGGCTTCCGCAGCGCGCGCCAGCAGCGTCGAGTCCGGATCGGCGTCGCCGTCCGTCCAGTCGAGCGGGAAGGCGCGCGCGAACATCAGCAGCACGGCGTTGGTCATCGGCCGGTCCTCGCTCTCCAGCTGCGAGAGGTAGCTGACCGAAATGCCCACCCGACGGGCCGCCGCCGTCTGCGTGAGCCCCAGCCGCAGCCGCATCGCGCGCGCCCGCGCACCGGCGAAGACGCGCTTGCGCACCGCCATTCCTCGCTCTCCTTTGCAAAATATACGTGCCGCTTTTGACAAATTCACATTTGCCGCGGCGTGGCAAGGCTGAGATATGCGGTCGCTTACTCGATAAGGCTGGGCCGGTGCTGGCGATTCTGGAAGCGTTGGAAGCGAAGCGGGCGGCGGCGCGGGCCGGCGGCGGGCAGGCGCGTATCGACGCGCAGCACGCCAAGGGCAAGCTCACGGCGCGCGAGCGGATCGAGGTGCTGCTGGACGAGGGCTCGTTCGAGGAGCTCGACATGTATGTCGAGCACAACTGCATCGATTTCGGAATGGAGGCGCAGCGGATTCCCGGCGACGGCGTCGTCACCGGATCGGGCACGATCAACGGCCGGCTGGTTTTCGTATTCAGCCAGGACTTTACCGTCTTCGGCGGCGCGCTTTCCGAGCGGCACGCGGGCAAGATCTGCAAGATCATGGACATGGCGCTGAAGGTCGGCGCGCCGGTGATCGGCCTCAACGATTCAGGCGGCGCGCGCATCCAGGAGGGCGTCGCGAGCCTCGCCGGCTATGCCGAGGTTTTCCAGAGGAACGTGCTGGCGTCCGGCGTCGTGCCGCAGATCAGCGTGATCATGGGCCCCTGCGCGGGCGGCGCGGTCTACTCGCCGGCGATGACCGACTTCATCTTCATGGTGAAGGATTCCTCCTACATGTTCGTCACCGGCCCGGACGTGGTGAAGACCGTCACCAACGAGGTGGTGACGCAGGAGGAACTGGGCGGCGCGGTCACCCACACCGCGAAATCCGGCGTGGCCGACGTCGCGTTCGACAACGACATCGAGACGCTGCTGGCGGTGCGCGACTTCTTCGACTTCCTGCCCGCATCCAACCGCAGCCCGGTGCCGGAGCGGCTCACCACCGATCCGTGGGATCGCGCGGAGCCGAGCCTGGACACGCTGATCCCGGACAGCTCGAACAAGCCCTACGACATGCACGAGCTGATCCGGAAGGTGGTGGACGACGCCGACTTCTTCGAGATCCAGCCGACCCATGCCGCCAACATCGTCACCGGCTTCGGCCGGATCGAAGGGTGTACGGTGGGCTTCGTCGCGAACCAGCCGCGCGTGCTGGCCGGCGTGCTCGACATCAACTCGTCGAAGAAGGCGGCGCGGTTCGTGCGCTTCTGCGACGCCTTCTCGATCCCGATCGTGACCTTCGTCGACGTGCCGGGCTTTCTGCCCGGCGTGGCGCAGGAGCATAACGGCATCATCAAGCACGGCGCCAAGCTGCTCTTCGCCTTCGCCGAGGCGACCGTGCCGAAGATCACCGTGATCACGCGCAAGGCCTATGGCGGCGCCTATGACGTGATGGCGTCCAAGCATCTGCGCGGCGACCTCAACTATGCCTGGCCGACTGCCGAAATCGCGGTGATGGGCGCCAAGGGCGCGGTCGAGATCATCTTCCGCAAGGACATCGGCGACAAGGACAAGATCGCGGCGCGTACCGCTGAATACGAAGCGCGCTTCGCCAACCCGTTCGTGGCGGCGAGCAAGGGCTTCATCGACGAGGTGATCCTGCCGCACTCGACGCGACGGCGGATCGCGCTGGGCTTGCGCAAGCTGCGGAACAAGAGCCTCGAGAACCCCTGGAAGAAGCATGACAACATCCCGCTCTAGGAAAGGGTCGGCAGTTTGAAGCTCGGCCGCCTCAATCACGTCGGCGTCGCGACGCCGTCGATCGAGAAGTCGATCGCGATGTATCGCGACGTGATGGGCGCCGAGGTGATCCGCGAGCCTTTCGACCTGCCCGCCCAGGGCGTGCGCGTGTGCTTCGTCGATGCGCCGAACTTCCAGGTCGAGCTGATCGAGCCGCTGGGCGAAGGCTCGCCGATCCACGGCTTCCTCGCGAAGAACCCGGCCGGCGGGCAGCACCACATGTGCTACGAGGTGCCCGACATCCACGAGGCGAAGGCGTGGTTCGAGGGCAAGGGCGCCAAGGTGCTCGGCGAGCCGCGCATCGGCGCGCACGGCACGCCGATCTTCTTCGTCCATCCGAAGGACATGGGCGGCGTGCTGACCGAGATCATGGAGAGCCCGCGTGGCCAGCATTGAGCGGATGACCGGCGAGGACAGCGGCGCCGCGCCTCCCGCACGCGACCTGCCCGAGCCGTCCGCCAACCCGACGCTCGAGAAATGGTCGTCCGCCGCCGCCAAGGAGGTCAAGGGCAAGGACCTCACCTGGCACACGCCCGAGGGCATCGCGGTCAAGCCGCTCTATACCGCCGGGGACGTCGCCGACATCGATCCCGGTCTGCCGGGCTTCGCGCCGTTCACGCGCGGCGTGCGCGCCTCGATGTATGCCGGCCGGCCGTGGACGATCCGCCAATATGCCGGCTTCTCGACCGCCGAGGCATCGAACGCCTTTTACCGTCGCAACCTTGCCGCCGGGCAGAAGGGGCTATCGGTCGCGTTCGATCTCGCCACCCACCGGGGCTACGAC
>CAXTTP010000336.1:0-3136 GCA_964247195.1 uncultured Sphingomonadaceae bacterium | reverse complement strand
CCATGATCCTGTTCAAAGACGGCGCGCCCGCGGCGACCAAGGTCGGTGCTGCGCCCAAGAGCCAGCTCAAGGGCTGGATCGAAAGCGCGATCTGATCGACTAGCCGAACAAGATGTCGGCCGCCTCGTCCCACAGCCGGGGCGAGGCGGCGGCGATGAGGCCCTCGCCGGGGAGCCCGGCGCCGTAGCGCGAGCCATCGGGCCGCGCCAGCCTGCCGCCCGCCTCTTCCAGGAACAACCCGCCGGCGAGGTGGTCCCATGGGTAAGATCGCTCGAACAGAGTTAGGTCGTTCACCGCCAGCACCAACCGCGGATATTGTTCGCCGGCGCAGCGCGGTATCGCGACGAGTTCCAGCCGTCCGGAGGCACGCGCCACGATGTCCGCCTGTCGATCCGGCGGCAGGAAATAAGGGGCGATCGCGGCCAACGGCAACGGCCCCCCGGTCGGCCGCGCCCACACCTGCTCGCCGTTGACGAAGGCGCCGCCACCGCGCGCCGCATGGCACATACGATCGGTCACGGGATCGAGGATCCAGCCCGCCTGCGTCTCGCCGTCGGCGACGAGCGCGATCATGATCGCGAACGGATGCTTGCCGGCCGCGAAATTCATCGTGCCGTCTAGCGGATCGATCACCCACACGACGCCTTCGTCGAGCCTGTCGAGGATCGCCGGATCGGCCGCCGCCGCTTCCTCGCCGACCACCCGTGCTTCTGGCAGGAGGGCGGCGAGCCCGGCGGACAGCCTGTCCTCCGATTCCCGGTCGACGATGGTGACCAGGTCGCCCGGCGTCTTCTCGGC
The DNA here is from genome assembly GCA_964247195.1 of uncultured Sphingomonadaceae bacterium. Classification (GTDB taxonomy): domain Bacteria; phylum Pseudomonadota; class Alphaproteobacteria; order Sphingomonadales; family Sphingomonadaceae; genus JAQGLK01. The sequence continues at coordinate 2,338 of CAXTTP010000336.1, read as the reverse complement.
GATCTCGTGCGCCTTCAGGGTGCGGAAGCGCGGCAGCATGATCCCGGCTGCGACCTCGCGCATCATCGCCGCAACCGCAGCATCCAAGGCATGGCTCATGCCGGTGGCGCCTCGGGGACAAGCCCGGCGGTGTCCGGCCGAAAGCCGGCGAAGCGCGGCAATGCGTCGGCGGTCTCGGCCCAGCCGATCGCCTCGCCGTGGAAGATGTGGAAGCCTGGCGCGACGTCGGCCGGCTCGTCCAGCGTCGGAACGGTGAAGTCTAGCGTATCAGGCTGGTGGTTCACGATCATCGTCAGGGGCGTGCCGCAGCGGGTACAGAACTGTCGCGAGCCGAAGCTCGTCGAGGCGAAGCTGCCGATCCGGTCCGCACCCTGCTCGACCACATAGTCGGCGCGCGGAACCGTCGCGAAGGCGAGGCCGGGAGAGCCGGAGGCGAGCTGGCACAGCCGGCAATGGCACCAGCCGGTATCGAACGGCTCGCTGGCGAGGCGGTAGCGCACCGCCCCGCACATGCAGCCGCCGGTGCGCTCCGCAGCCATCTCAGCTCCGATAGTCCGCGTTGATCGAGATGTAGCCATGGGTGAGATCGCAGGTCCACACCGTCGCCCGCCCGTCGCCGAGGCCGAGATCGACGCCCACCTCGATCTCGCGGCCCTTGAGGTGGGCGGCGACCGGCGCCTCGTCATAGCCGTCGACGGCGAGGCCGTCGCGCGCGACCTGGGTGGCGCCGAAGCGGATCGACAGCCTGTCGCGCTCGGCCGGCTCGCCGGCCTTGCCGACCGCCATTACCACCCGGCCCCAATTGGCGTCCTCGCCGGCGATGGCGGTCTTGACGAGCGGCGAGTTCGCGATCGACAGCGCGACGGTCCGCGCGCTCTCGTCCGAAGTCGCGCCGTCGACCTGCACGGTCACGAACTTCGACGCGCCCTCGCCGTCGCGGACGACGAGATGGGCGAGCTCGGTGCAGACCTGGACGAGCGCCGCCTGGAAGGCGTCCGCGCCGGCGTCGTCGATGTCGGCGAGCGGTGCGTTGCCGGCCTCGCCGGTCGCGAAGGCGAGCACCGTATCCGATGTCGAGGTGTCACCGTCCACGGTGATGCAGGAGAAGCTGCGCGCATTCGCGTCGTCCAGCATCCGTTGCAGTAGCGCCGGCGCGACGGCGGCATCGGTGAACAGGAAGCCGAGCATCGTCGCCATGTCGGGCGCGATCATGCCCGAGCCCTTGACGATGCCGGCGATCGTGACGGTCCGGCCGTCGATGACGGCGCGCGCGACGGCACCCTTCGGGAAGGTGTCGGTCGTCGAGATCGCCGCGGCCGCCTCCTCCCAGCTCGCCGGGCCGGCGGCGAGCACGGCATCGATCCCGGCTTCCGCCTTGTCGATCGGCAGCGGCACGCCGATCACGCCGGTCGAGGCGACGAACACGTCCGAGGGCCGGCAGCCGGTCGCCGCCGCGACCCGCGCCGCGATCGCCTCGACGGCGGCGCGGCCGCGGCTGCCGGTGAATGCGTTCGAGTTGCCGGCATTTACGACAAGTGCGCGCGCCCGGCCCAGCGGCAGCGCCGCCCGGCACCATTCGACCTCGGGTGACGGGCATTTGCTCCGCGTGGTCACCCCGGCCACGACGGTGCCTTCGGCAAGCGCGACATAGGTGAGGTCGCAGCGATCCCAGCTCTTATAGTGCGCTCGCGCAACGGCCGTGCGGACGCCGGCGATCGGCGGCAGGTACGGGAAGGGGCGGGCGAGGGGCGAGCGCGTCATGGCGGTGCCATGCCGATACGGCGCCGCCTCGGCAAGGGCGCTTGCGGTCGCAGGAGACCGAGCCGGTCGGCCGCCGCGCCCGTCGCTCAGGCCGGGTGCTTGGCGCGCCAGGACTTCACCGCGTCCATCGTGCCGGTCACATGGCCGGCCGGGTCCATCGCCGAATAGACGAAGATCACCTTGCCGTCGGGCGCGATCACATAGGATGTGCGGCTGGTGTATTCCGGCTTTTCCGGCAACACGACGTCATAGCCCTTGATCGTCGCCGGCGCAGCCGATCCGACAGCGAACTTGTTGCGGCATTCCTGCACCGAAAACTGGTTGAGCTTCTCGATCGGATCGGCAGAGACGCCGATGACGGTCGCGCCCATCTTCGCGAAATCGTCGGTGGCCTCGGCGAAGTCATGCGCCTCGATTGTGCAACCCGAGGTGAAAGCCGCGGGATAGAAATACAGCACGACCGGGCCCTTCTTCAACGCCGCGGCAAGGCTGAAGCGGAACGGCTTGCCCGCCAGCGTCGCATCGGTGGCGAAGCCGGGCGCCTTCGCGCCGACCGGAAGTGCGGCGAGCGCTGGTG
>CAXTTP010000335.1:0-3161 GCA_964247195.1 uncultured Sphingomonadaceae bacterium | reverse complement strand
CTGCTCGGCCTGATCGCCGAGGCCGGCCGCTTTCCCGGCATCGCGGGTACGCCTATGGCGTTCGAATATTGGTCGATGGGCCGCGATCCGAAGACCGGCGAGCTCGGCTACGTCACCAGTCCGGTCGGCTTGTCGAAGAGCGGCGAGGGCATCGCGGCGGAGGATTTCACCGCGCATGCCGCCGCTCACCTGCGCCACGCGGTCGAGACCTGGCTCACGGGCGCCGCTCCGTTCACCGCCAAGCTCCACCCCGAGTTCGCGCCCTATGGCGATTACGACCAGCTGATGCGGCTCGACGAATGGTATGGGCGCGGCGATGGCTAGGGCGACGCTGCTGAACCGGCTGGAGGGCGAGCAGCTTCGCGCCTCCGATCCTGGCTCCGACGTCTGGCTCTCGGCGTCGGCCGGGACCGGCAAGACGCATGTGCTGAGCGCGCGCGTGCTCCGCCTGCTGCTGACCGGCGCCGATCCCGCCGCGATCCTGTGCCTTACCTTCACCAAGGCCGGCGCCGCCGAGATGGCGGAGCGGATCCACGCCCGGCTCGCATTCTGGGTGCAGGCCGACGATCCGGTGCTCCGCAAGGAGCTGTTCGCGCTGGGCGAACCAAACGACGACGCCAGCGTCGCGCGCGCGCGTACGCTGTTCGCGCGGGTGCTGGATGCGCCCGGCGGCGGCCTGCGCATCCAGACCATCCACGCCTTCTGCCAGTCGCTGCTGGCGAGCTTCCCGGTCGAGGCGGGGCTCGCGCCCGGCTTCCGTCCGCTCGACGCGCGGGCCGAGGCGGTGCTCGCCCGCCGCGTTCTTGCCGACCTCATCGACGGCGCGGAACGGAGCGGCCGGCTCGGCCTGATCGAGGACGTCCGCAAGCTCAGCCGGCGACTTGGCGAGGGCGCGGCCGAGGCGTATCTGCGCCATTGCACGCGCGCGGCCGCGGCGCTCGAGGCGCTCGGGAGCGGCATCGAGGCAAAGGTGCGGGTCGCGCTCGACGTGCCGCTTGGCGACGTCGAGGAGGCGATCGAGGCGGCCTGCGCGGACGATAGTCTCGATCTCGCGTCGCTGCGCGAGATCGCCGCGGCGAACCGGCGCTGGGGCACCGTGACCGGAACCGAGGCGGCAGGGCGGATCGAGACGTTCCTCGCCGCCGGACCGCGCGAACGCGCCGGCCTGGTCTGCGCGCTCGCCTCGATCGCGCGCACCCAGAAAGGCGAGGCGAAGAAGCATCCGGCCAAGCTCGTCGGCCTCTGCGCGGACTATCCCGAGCTCTGCGAGCGGCTTGGCGTCTTATGCTCCCATCTTGCCGGTCTGCGCGCCCGCGCCGCGCTCGCCGAGTTCGCGGCGGCGGGGCTTCGCGCCGGCCAAGCCTATGCGCTCGCTTATGCCGAGGCCAAGCGCGCCGCCGGCGTGGTCGACTTCGACGACCTGATCGACGCCGCCCACGCCCTCCTGCTGGCACCCGGCATGGGCGAGTGGGTGCGCTACAAACTCGATCAGGCGACCGACCATATCCTCGTCGACGAGGCGCAGGACACGAACACGCGGCAATGGTCGATCGTCGCCGCGATCGCGTCCGAGTTCTTCGCCGGGGCGGGCGCACGCGGGCGGCGGCACCGCACGATGTTCACCGTGGGCGACTTCAAGCAGGCGATCTTCGGCTTCCAGGGCACCGACCCGGCGGCGTTCCGCGCCGCGCATCAGCGCTTCTCGGAACATGCCGAAGCGGCGATGCGGCCGATCCAGTCGCTCTCGCTGGATCGCTCGTTCCGCTCGACGCCGCCGGTGCTCGCCCTGGTCGATACGCTGCTGGAGGGGCTGGGGCACGAGCAGCTTGGGCTCGACGCGGCCGCGCCGCCGCATCTCTCGGCCCGCAGCGGGCAGGCGGGCACGGTGACGCTGTGGCGGCCGCATGCCAACGACGCGCCCGGCGGCGGCGAGGATGGGGAGGACGGTGGCGAGGAAGGCTGGATCGACGATGCGACCCGCGCCTTCGCGACCAGCCTCGCCCGCCAGATCCGGGAATGGCTGGCCGAGCCGCTATGGCTCGAGGGCAGGGGCCGGCCGCTCCGGCCGGAAGACGTGCTGGTCCTCGTCCGCAAGCGCGGCGATCTCGCCGCGTTGATCGTCGCGCGGCTCCATGCCGAGGGCGTGCCGGTGGCGGGCGTCGACCGGCTGCGGCTGACCGCGCCGCTCGCCGTGCGCGACCTGCTTGCCACGGTCCGCTTCGCGCTGCAGCCGGAGGACGATCTCAACCTCGCCAATCTGCTCGTCTCGCCCTTGTTCGGGCTCGATCAGGCGCAGCTTTACGGCATCGCCCACGGCCGCGAGGGCAGCCTCCTTGCCAGCCTGCGGTCGCGGCCGGCGCTGGCGGAGACCGCTGCCGGCCTCGGCGCGATCCTGGCGCAGGCCGATTTCGTGCCGCCTTATGCATTTCTCGAGACGATCCTGTCCGGGCCGCTCGACGGGCGCCGCAAGCTGCTCGGGCGGCTCGGCGAAGAAGCGCGCGATCCGATCGAGGAACTGCTCAACGCCGCCCTCCAGTTCGAGAGCGACGCGACGCCGTCGCTGCAAAGCTTTCTCGACTGGTTCGATCGCGGCGAGGTCGAGATCACGCGCGATCCGTCGGCGCCGGCCGATGCGGTGCGGGTAATGACGGTGCATGGCGCCAAGGGTTTGCAGGCGCCGCTCGTGATTCTCGCCGACGCAACCGGCGATCCCGAGATGATGGGCCGCCAGCGCCCGATCGATTGGCCGCTGTCCGAGGAGACGACGGTGCCGCTGTTCCGGCCGCGGAAGGACGAGACCCACGGCACGATGGCCGAGGCAATTCGCACGGCGGCGGGGCGCGACCTCGCCGAACATTGGCGGCTGCTCTACGTCGCCGTCACCCGTGCCGAGGAGCGGCTGGTGATCGGCGGCGCGCTCGGACCCAGGATGCGCGGCACGCCGCCCGTGCTCAGCTGGTATCGGGCGATCGACGACGCGATGGCCGCGCTCGGCGCGGACTGGCAGGCGGATTCGCTCTGGTCGGAGGCGCGTCACCATCGCGGCGGCGAAGCGCGGCCGCGCCTGCCGTCGCGGGCCCGGGCCTCGCCGGCGCTTCCGCCGGAGCCGTCCTGGCTGCGCAGCAAGCTGCCGGCGGAGGCGCGACCACCGCGCCCGCTCG
>CAXTTP010000334.1:0-3194 GCA_964247195.1 uncultured Sphingomonadaceae bacterium | reverse complement strand
GCGCAGGTCGCTGCGTGGCAACCGCGTCGATGCGCCGGCGAACAGCTCGTGCGCATCGCGGACGAGCCGGCTCGCCGCCTGCGCATAATGGTACGAAAGCAAGACCACCGAGCGATCCCCAAGGAGGATCGACGTGCCGGCGGATGCCGCGAAACCGTTCTGCAGGTTGATCACTGCCGGGTCGCCGAAGATCCGGTAGGTGGCGGAGACGAACGGCGCGATCCGCCCGATCGTCTTGGTCACCTGCGCGCCGGCCGAATAATCGATCTTGCCGGTCGAAAGCTGGCTCGACCGGGTGGCGGTGTCGAACTTGACGCGCCCGGACAGCTCGATCTCGGGTCCGGCGTCGCCGGTGGGCAGGGTATAGGCTGCCCCGACGGTGACGTCACCCAGCCCCTTGTTCGTGACGCGCGGCCCCGCCTTGCTGCCCGCCGCGATCACCGGCGTGCTGTCGATGCCGCTGAAGATCACGCCGCGGCTGCGGATGTCGAGATAGGGAACCGACGCGCTCAGGCGCAGCGTCCCGATCGCATAGCGGACGCCGAGCGCGGTCGACCATAGCCGCGAATGCTGCCCCGAGCCGAAATTCCCGCCGGCGAGCGATGTGCCGAACGAAACGTCGAAGTTCCGTGCGTTGCCGTCTGCCGCATCGACGTCGTCGGTGCGGTCCATCGCTTCGGCGACGCTGGCGGTGGATACCGTCGCGGTGGCGTTGGTGGGCGTGCCGGTCGTCGCGGCGTTCGCCGGCTCGGGGTTGGCGACGGGCCGGTCGGCCGCGCGCACCTGGCTCGCCGTCAGTGCAGCAACGCAGCAGATCAGGTACCGGAACATCGTGCCTCCTAACGCCCGTTTATCTTGCATCGAAGTCCATCCCGCTCTCATGGATCGACGAAGGTCAGCACGGCCGCGTCGACCTTCGCTTCCGCACGCGTCAGCAGATCGAGCGCTATCCGCGTCGCCTGGATCGGCGTCCTGCGCGTGCGCGCGACCAGCACCACCCGGTCGGCCATCGCCGCGACGACGCGTGCTTCCGCGAGTGCCAGCGCGGGCGCGGTGTCGAGCACGACGAGATCGTAGTCGCGGACGAGCTCCGCGACCAGCGCCGCCATCGCGTTCGATCCGATCAGGTCGTTGGCGACCGTCCCGTCGGTGCGGTTGGGCAGGAACCAGGCGCCGGACGGCGCATCGCGCAGCAGCGCCTGCTTCAGCGTTACGCTGCCCTCCAGAACGTCGACGAGCCCGACCTCGACATGCTCGGCCAGCGATCTGCTCGCGGCCGGGCGGCGAACGTCGCAATCGACGAACACGACACGCAGGCCGGCGAGCGCGGCGGAACGCGCCAGGCATATCGCGACGGTCGTCTTGCCCTCCTCGGGCAACGCCGAGGACACCGCTACCGAGCGCGGGCTGTGAGCGCCGCCGCCGAGCCGCAGACCGGTGTGGATGCTGCGGAACGCCGCGCTGAACGGCGACCGGCTGTCCGCCACGAGATAGTCGAGCGGCGCCCGCTGCTCGTCGCTCGAGAGCTGGATCCCGCGGAGCTTGGCGAGATCGGGAACCATGCCGATCACCGGGATCCCGAGCTTTCGTTCGGCCGCGGGCCGCGTCCGGAAGCCGCCCGGCAGCAATTCGAGCGCGGCTGCCACGGCGGCCGCGGCGATCAGTGCAGCCAGCGTGCCACCAAGCGCGAAAGGCAGCGGACTCGGGAAGTCTGCGGCTGCCGGCACGCCCGCATGCGCGATGACGTAGGCGCTGCCGCGGTCGGCCGCCAGCGACTGGCGGGCGTGCTCGACGAGCGACGCGTGGCGGTTGCGGGCGGTTGCGGCGGCCTGCTCGAGGTGGGCGAGCTGCCGGGCCGCCTTGTCGCTCGCCTCCAGCTCGGCAGCGAGGCGGCCCCGCGAACCCGCCAGTTGCGTGACGCGATTGCGCGCCACCCCACCGAGGTTCGTGGCCGTCGTGCCGCCGCGGAGGATCGCGCGGTTGACGTCGGCGAGCTTGTGATCGATCGCCAGTATCTGCGGATCGAACATGCCGAGATGCTCGGCGAGTGCGGAGCGTTCCGCGGTCAGCTCCGCCTGCTGGGCGCGCAACTGCTCCAGCTTCCGGTCGGCCGCCGCGTTCTTCATCCCCTTGCCGCCGCCGGCGGAGGAAGGGTCCGCCGCGGGGACGCGGCCGGTTTCCGCTTTGGCGATCTGGCGGTCGATTTCCGAAAGTTCGCGCCTCACCACTGCGGGGTCACGCCTGCCGATCAGGCTCGTCGCGGTCCGATAGCCGGTGGCGGCCGCCTCGGCGCGGATCATGTCGTCGCGCGCGGCGGCGATCTGCTGCCGGACGACCTCCCGTTCGCGCCCGCGCGCGCCGCCGTTGCGCCGGTAGTCGACATATTGGTCGATCGTCTGGTTGAGGATGCCCGCCGCCAACGCCGGATCGGCGGCGGAGTAGCTGGCGGCGGCGGCGAAGGATGGTCCCGCCGCCTTGACGCGGAGCCCGTCGCGGAGCGCCGCGATCGCCAGCCGGCTGGCGTCTTCGGGGGGCAGGGCGGCCCCCGCCTTCGGCTGTCCGAAACCCCGCATGCGAGCCAGGCCGAGCTTGTCGACGACGCGCCCGGCAAGATCCGGGGAGGTGAGGACGCGCATCTCCGTGTTGCGCACGACCGCATCGTCCGGCGCCGGCGGTGCAACCCGGCCGGACATTGCCGCCTGATCGGAGCGATGGTCGAGCCAGACGCTGCCGTGGGCGGTGAAGCGCCGCGGGAGCATCGCGTATGCGACGGAGGTCAGCGCGAGGACGATAAGGATCGTGGCCGCGATCGAGCGGCGGTGACGACGATACACGCCCGCAAGCCCCCGCAGCGCACCCCGATCCGCAGCCTCTCCCTCCGCAGTTCTCGCCATCATCCTTGCGACACGTCCCCCTCGGTTCGGATTGCGCGCGAAATGCGGCGCTGTCCGTTCCCCCGCATGTGTTCAGCGCCGGTGTAGCGCCTGGGCATCGATCCGGAGAAGGCGCCTCCGTATCATCCGCGCCGATTGTCTCACAGTGGCACAGCTGGATCGCAGCGTCACCTCCGGCACATCTCGTTATCGACCGGCTCGTGGAATGGGGGCGGCAATGCTGCAGGGCGTCGGCGACCGCACCGGTGGCAATGCAGTTGCCGCGGCGGCAGGCTTGCAGCAAAGGAGTCGGGCGAGAAC
>CAXTTP010000333.1:0-3201 GCA_964247195.1 uncultured Sphingomonadaceae bacterium | reverse complement strand
GCTGCCGTGCTGCACTAACATTTCACCCGGACCACTCAATGCGGGCTTGTCAGCGTCTCGACGTAGTGCTGGACCATGAGGCTGCCGCCAATGACCTCGACATTGATCGACATCCGCTTGCCATCGGGCGCTGTCGTGAAGCCCGCGGCGATATACGCAGGCGAACATCCCTGATACTCCTTCCCGGTGAGCGTGAAGCACCAGGTCGGGATATCAACGTTTTCGAGCGGTGCATTGATCACTGCCGTGAAGCTCGAACCGACGATCTCGGTGTCGTCCATGTTGTGCTCCTACGGTTCGGGAATGATGGTGGAAGCAACGCCGTTCCCGGATGGGCGGTCCCTCACCACTCGATCCGTTCGTACCCACGGCGATCGGCCTATCACAGGAAGCCTCGGACAAGGTCGGCGATCTGGTCGGCTGCCGTGTCCAGGGCGAAGTGTCCCGCCTCCAGGATATGAACCTCGGCGCCGGGCACATCGCGCCGGTAAGCTTCGGGCTCGGATATGTCGAACGACAAGTCGTACCTGCCCCAGATCACCAGCAGCCGGGGTTGAACGTCGCGCATCCAACGCTGCCATCTCGGATAAGCGGCAACGTTGCTGCGGTAGTCGTAGAACAGCTCGGTCTGAATATCCGCCTGGCCGGGTTGGCTCAGAAACGCGAACTCGTCTGTCCAGAGATCGGGGTCATAAAGCGCAATGTTCGGATCGCTGCCAACGTGGCGTCGACGGGTCGCCTCGAGCGGGAAGAGATTTTGGCGCAGTGTCTCCTCGTGAGTTGTGCGGTCGGACCAGAATGCGCGGCGAGGAACCCAGGCATCACCGAGCCCCGTATCGTGTGCGACGGCATTCTGAACGATCAGCGAACGCAACCGCTCGGGATGGGCCACCGCCATTCGGAAGCCGACCGGCCCTCCGTAGTCCTGCATGAAGAGGCTGTAGCGGGAGAGCGCCAGCACTTCCGTGAACCGGACCATCACCTTAGCCAGATGGTCGAAGGTATAGTCAAATGCCTCCGGCGCGGGCGCGGCGCTATGGCCGAACCCGGGATAGTCGGGCGCGACCAGGCGATAGCGATCCGAGAGCCGCGTCAGCAGCGGGCCGTACATGCGGGACGAGGACGGCAGCCCGTGGAGGAGTAGGATCACCGGCGCGTCATGGTCGCCTGCCTCTCGGTAGAAGATCGGCAGGCCATCGACGACAACGGTGCGATAGATGATTGGATGAGCCATCGGGATCAGGCTCGGCTCACATCGATGACGGCTTGCGCGAAGGCCTGCGGCGCTTCCTGGGGCAGATTGTGGCCGATGCCTCCCCGAATCGTCCGGTGCTCGTACTTCCCGGAGAACTTTCCGGCGTAGGCCTCCGGTGCCGGATGCGGAGCGCCATTGGCGTCGCCTCCCAGCGTGATTGTTGGGACGGAGATCACCGGCGCCGTGGCCAGGACCCGCTCCATATCGTCGTATTGCCCTTCGCCCTTTGCCAGACCAAGGCGCCAGCGGTAGTTGTGAATCGTGATCGCCACATGGTCGGGATTGTCGAAAGCGACGGCGCTGCGTTCGAAAGTGGCCTCGTCGAACTTCCATTGCGGAGAGGCTGTCCGCCAGATCAGACGTGCGAAGTCGCGCGTGTTGGCCTGGTAGCCCGCTCGCCCGCGCTCCGTCGCGAAGTAGTACTGATACCACCAGGCCAGCTCGGCAGCTGGGGGAAGAGGTTGCCGGTTGGCCGCCGGGCTGCCGATTAAGTAACCGCTGACGGAAATCATGGCTTTGCACCGTTCCGGGCAGAGCGCCGCGACGATGTTGGCGGTCCGTGCTCCCCAATCGTAGCCGGCGATGATGGCATCCTGGATTTTTAGGGCATCCATGAGCGCCACGACATCGCTGGCCAACGCGGCCTGCTGGCCATTCCGCGGCGTCTCGTTCGCCAGGAAGCGCGTTGAACCGTAGCCGCGAAGATAAGGCACGATCGCCCGGAAACCCCGTGCCCCCAGGATTGGTGCGACCTTGGCATAGCTGTGGATGTCATAGGGCCAGCCATGCAGCAGGATGACCGCGGGACCGTCCACCGGCCCGACCTCGGCATAACCGATGCTGAGCATCCCGGCATCGACCTGCTGAAGCCCTCCAAGCGAGGCTTCGGTTTGCGATCGCCTGGGCTGGGCCTTTGCCGTATGGATGATGCCGAGTTCGGTGGCAGCTGCCATCATGGCGGCAGTGCCGACCAACCGCCGTCGATCGACATCGATGGGTTCGGCTCGCGTGATGCTCCTCATCGCTCATGCTCCTCACTGGGACAGACGGTGTCAGATGGCCAGGATGGTCGTGACGTCTATGTTCCCGTGGGTCGCCCGCGAGTAGGGGCACAGGGTGTGGGCCTCATCGGCCAGCATCTGTGCGATGTCACGCGCCAGACCCGGAAGGCTGACATTCAGCCTGGCGCTAAGGGTGTAGAAGCCGTCCACCAAGCTGAGATCCACCTCGGCGTCGATCGCGAAACCGGAGGGAAGCGTCACCCTCTTCTTGCGCGCGGCGATGCCGATTGCGCTTTCGAAGCATGCCGACCAGCCGGCGGCGAAGAGCTGCTCGGGGTTCGTGCCCGCGCCGTGGCTACCGGGCGGAGAAATCTGAATGTCGAGATGGCCGTCCGAGCTCCGGGAGGAGCCGCCTTCCCGCCCGCCCGTCGTGTGGACTTTGGCGGTGTAGAGCAGCTTGGTTTCCTGGTTCATGGCGCTCTTTCTTTCGGAAGGGGTAAATCGGGGGTGGAGGGTCAGCGCGCTTGCGGCTCGCGCGGCGCCCGGCGCGCCTTTACGCGCGGAGAGATCGGAACGCCGCGCGGAGCTCAGCGCTGAAGGCGGCCGGCTGCTCCCAGGCCGCGAAGTGTCCGCCCTTGGCAAGCCGATTGAAGTGCAGGAGGTTTGGGAAGGCCCGCTCCGCCCAACTCCTTGGCGCCGCGTAGATTTCGTCCGGGAAGACGCTGACGGCCACCGGGATAGCGATGTGCTTCGGGGCGAAGAAGGGGAGCTTGTTTTCCCAGTAGAGGCGGGCCGAAGAAACCGCCGTGCCGGTCAGCCAATAGAGCGTGATGTTATCCAGGACATCGTCCCGCGTCAGGCCCTCCGCCGCGCCGTCGAACACCCGCACGATCAGGGCTGTTCAACGCTGCCGGGTTGGCCGTGTTGAGTCCGCTCCGCCACATC
>CAXTTP010000332.1:0-3220 GCA_964247195.1 uncultured Sphingomonadaceae bacterium | reverse complement strand
GCGTGCGGCTCTCGCCCACCGTGATGCCGGTCAGCTGCGCCTCGAAGCCGGGGATGAGCTGGCCCGAGCCGATCTCGACCGACATGCCCTCGCCAGTGCCGCCGTCGAAGGCCTCGCCGTCGACCTTGCCGACGAAATCCATGACGACAAGGTCGCCGGTTCCGGCCGCATGGCCCTCGGGCGCATCCTCGAAGCTCTTCTGCTGGGAAGCCAGTCGGTCTACCTGCGCGTCGACCTCCTGCTCGGTCGGCTCGACAGTCAGCCGCTCGAGCGTGATGCCCTCGATCACCGGCGGCGGCACGTCCGGCAGCACCTCCAGCGTGACGTTTACCGCGGCGTCCTGCCCCGGGGCATAGCCCTCCTCGAGCTCGACCGCCGGCTGCATCGCCGGGCGCAGCTGCTTCTCGGCGAGGAGCGACTGGACGCCCTCCTGCACCGCCTTGTTGAGCGCGTCCTGCTCCAGCGCCGGGCCGTGCATCTTGCGGACGAGGTTGGCCGGCACCTTGCCGGGGCGGAAGCCGGGCATCCGCATCTGCGGCGCCGCCTGACGGACCTCGGCATCGACCCGGTCGCTGATCTCCTTGGCGGGGATCGTGAGCGTGTAGGCGCGCTTCAGCCCCTCGTTCAAAGTCTCGACAGTCTGCATCGCTTGCTCAGAGCCTTTTCGTGAATCGCATGGGCGACCCCGCTTGCATGCGCCGGAGCTGGTGCGGGCGAAGGGACTCGAACCCCCACATCTTGCGATACTGGAACCTAAATCCAGCGCGTCTACCAGTTCCGCCACGCCCGCCGGGCCGTCGGTCGGGCGGGGTCTATAACAGCGGGGCGGGCAAGGGCAAGCGGAGACGCTGGACCGCCGCTGTGACCGGGGTAGAAGGAAGCATGATCCGCATCTCCTCCGACCGGCTGACCGCCGAGATCGATCCGCTCGGCGCCGAGCTGCAGAGCCTGCGCGACGTCGCCCGCCGCGACTATCTGTGGAACGGCGATCCCGCCTGGTGGAGCGGGCGCGCGCCGATCCTCTTCCCGATCGTCGGCGCGCTCGCCGGCGACGTGCTGCGCGTCGACGGCCACGAACATGCCATGGCCAAGCACGGCTTCGCCCGACGCAGCACCTTCGCCATCGTCGAGGAAGGCTACGACTATGCCACGTTCCGGCTGGAGGCGAGCGAGGCGACGCGGGCTGCCTATCCGTTCGCGTTCACGCTCGACATCGGCTTCGAGCTGGCCGGCGCGACGCTTACCGTGACCGCCACCCTCGCCAATCCAGGCGCCTCTCCCCTCCCCGCCAGCTTCGGCTTCCATCCGGCCTTCCGCTGGCCGTTGCCCGACGCCGGCGCGCGCGACGAACATCGCCTGCGGTTCGCCGAGCCCGAGCCGGCGCCGATCCGGCGGATCGCGGCCGACGGCCTGCTCACCCCGGTCGAGCACCCCACACCCGTCGACGGCCGCAACCTCGCGTTGCGCGACGATCTGTTCGTGGACGACGCGCTGATCTTCACCGCGCCCGCCAGCCGCTCGCTGCGCTATGGCGCGATCGGCGAGCCGGGGCTGGAGATCGCCTGGACCGGCCTGCCGACGCTAGGCGTCTGGACGAAGCCCGGCGCGCCCTATCTGTGCATCGAGCCGTGGCAGGGCCATTCCGACCCGCAGGGCTTCGCCGGCGACTTCCACGACAAGCCCGGGGTGATCGAGGTGGCGCCGGGCGAAGCGAGACGGTTCGAGATGGCGGTGACGGTCGAGGCCGCCTGATCGGCCGGGAGCCCTATCGCGAACCGGGCGTTCTCCTCCCGAAGGACCAACGACCATGACCGCCACCGCCCCGCCCGACAGCCATCCCGATTCGCTACCCGACGGTCCCGCCGACGATGTCGAGCGTGTCGATCCCGCCGGTGATCCCGGCCGCGAAAACGTCGAGGGCGTGCCGGAAAGCCGCGCCTCGGCCGTCCCGCCGACCCATGACGGCTCGCCGCTCGACCCGCCCGGCATCGAAGACGGGGTGGCCGGGACCGGCGGCGTCAACAAGTCGCAGGAGGACGTGACGAGCTGAAAGGCTAGCCCAACGCCTTGCGGAGCAGCTCGTTCACGATCGCCGGATTGGCCTTGCCGGCCATCGCCTTCATCGTCTGGCCGACGAAGAAGCCGAACAACTTGTCCTTGCCGCCGCGATAGTCGGCGACCTTGTCGGGGTTGGCGGCGAGGATTCCGGCGATTGCCGCGTCGATTGCGCCGGTATCGCTCGTCTGGCGGAGCCCGCGCTCGTCGACGAGCCGGCCGGCATCGTCGCCCGTCTCCAGCATGATCTCGAACACCTGCTTGGCGAGCGTTCCGGAGAGCGTGCCGTCGGCGATCAGCGTGAGCAGTTCGGCGCCCTGGGCGGGGCTGACCGGGCTGTCCTCGATCGGCCGGCCGAGCCGGTTGAGCGCGCCGAACAGCTCGGAGACCAGCCAGTTCGACGCCGCCCGCGCCACCTCCGCCTGGGGCCTGCCCTGCGCGCTCGCGGTCTCCCCCAGCAGCGCCTCGAAGTAGGCGGTGTTGGCGACATCGGCGGTGATCACCACGATGTTCGCCGCCGGCACGCCGAGCACGTCGGTGTAGCGCGCCCGCTTGGCGTCGGGCAGCTCGGGCAGGCTCGCGCGGCACTCGGCGAGGAAGGCGTCGTCGAGCTCCAGCGGCAGCAGGTCCGGATCGGGGAAATAGCGATAGTCGTGCGCGTCCTCCTTGGACCGCATCGACCGCGTCTCGCTCTTGTCCGGATCGAACAGCCGCGTCTCCTGGACGATGCGCCCGCCTGCCTCCAGCACGTCGACCTGGCGCTGCGCCTCATGCTCTATCGCGGCCATCACGAAGCGCACCGAGTTGACGTTCTTGGTCTCGGTCCGCGTGCCGAGCTCGTCCCCAGGCTTGCGCACGCTGACGTTGACGTCGGCGCGCATCGAGCCTTCCTCCATGTTGCCGTCGCACGACCCGACATAGCGCAGGATCGATCGCAGCTTGCGCAGGTAAGCCCCTGCTTCGGCGGGAGAACGCATATCGGGCCGGCTGACGATCTCCATCAGCCCCACGCCCGAGCGGTTGAGATCGACATAGGAACGCGTCGGATGCTGGTCGTGCATCAGCTTGCCGGCATCCTGCTCGACATGGATGCGCTCCACGCCGATGGTCTTGGTCGCGCCATCCGGGCCCTTGTCGTCCAGCGCGATCTCGATCGAGCCCGCGC
>CAXTTP010000331.1:0-3263 GCA_964247195.1 uncultured Sphingomonadaceae bacterium | reverse complement strand
CAGGGCGTGAAGATCAACGACAAGCACATCGAGACGATCGTCCGCCAGATGCTGCAGAAGGTCGAGATCACCGAGGCCGGCGACTCCACCTTCCTGCCGGGCGAGCAGCTCGACCGCGAGGAGATGGACGAGGCCAACGTCAAGCTCGTCGCCGAAGGCCGCGATCCGGCGCAGGGCAAGCCGATCCTGCTCGGCATCACCAAGGCCAGCCTGCAGACCCGCAGCTTCATCTCGGCCGCCTCCTTCCAGGAGACGACCCGGGTGCTGACCGAAGCCTCGGTGCAGGGCAAGATCGACACGCTGAACGGCCTCAAGGAGAATGTCATCGTCGGCCGGCTGATCCCGGCGGGCACCGGCGCCGGCATGAACCGGCTCCGCGTCTCCGCCTCCAGCCGCGACGCCGCGCTCCGGGTGCAGCAGAAGTCGCTCGCTGCGTCGCTCGTCGCACCCCAGTCCGCGGCCGAGGAGCATGCGGCCGAGCTGCGCCGTCCGGTCGAGGACGATACCGGCAGCGATCCGCTTGCCGCGGTCGTCGCGGAGGGTCACGGCACCGACGCGGACGCCGGCGATTATCTCAACAGCTGATCGCGCCGACACGACGAAATGCGCCGCCGTTCCGATGGGAGTGGCGGCGTTTTCGTGTCCTGCGCCGGCAGCGCCGCGCTGCCGCGATGGTCTTTTGCCGGCTTAGGCTCTATCGACCGCGCGAATGGACATGACCGATCTCCGCGTCGCGCTTTTCACGGGCAATTACAATTATGTCCGGGACGGCGCGAACCAGGCGCTCAATCGGCTGGTCGGTTTCCTGCTGCGCCAGAACATCGCGGTCCGAACCTACTCGCCGGTACCCACCAAGCCCGCCTTCCCGCCGACCGGCGATCTCGTCGACGTGCCGGCGATCCCCTTCCCCGGCCGTGCCGAATACCGCCTGCCGCTCGGCATCACGCGCAAGGTCCGGCGTGACCTGAAGGCGTTCGCGCCGACCCTCTTCCACGTCTCGAGCCCGGAATTCCTCGGCCACGGCGCGATCTCGCTCGCACGGCGCTGGAATGTGCCGGTCGTCGCCTCGGTGCACACCCGCTTCGAGACCTATCCGCGCTATTACGGGCTGACCTTCCTGGAGCCGCTGGTCGAAGCGACGCTACGCCGCTTCTACCGCCGCTGCGACGCAATCTTCGCGCCGTCTGAATCGATGGCGCAGCTGCTGCGCGAACAGCGAATGAGCTTCGACATCGGCATCTGGTCGCGCGGCGTCGACCGCGAACAGTTCGCCCCCGCGCGCCGCGATCTCGAGTGGCGGCGCGGGCTCGGCATCGCCGACGGCGAGGTCGCGATCGGCTTCGTCGGCCGGTTGGTGATGGAGAAGGGCCTCGACGTCTTCGCCGACGCGGTGGACGAGCTCGGCCGGCGCGGGATCAGGGCGCGCGTGCTGGTGATCGGCGAAGGGCCGGCGCGCGGCTGGTTCGAGCGGCGGCTGCCGCAGGCGGTGTTCGCCGGTTTTCAGCGCGGTCCCGATCTCGGCCGGGCGATCGCGTCGGCCGACATGCTGTTCAACCCCTCCGTCACCGAGACGTTCGGCAACGTCACCCTGGAAGCGATGGCGGCGGGCCTGCCGGTGATCGCCGCGCGCGCGACCGGCAGTCAGAGCCTCGTCACCGAGGGCGTCACGGGCCGGCTGGTCCGGCCCGGCGCGATCGGCGCCTTCGCCGACGCGATGCAGCTTTACTGCACTGACGGCAGCGCGCGGATTGCTGCCGGCGCCGCCGGCCGTAGGGCCAGCGAACGCTACGGCTGGGATCAGGTCAACCAGGTCCTGCTCGACAGCTATCTGCGCATCGTCCGCCAGCGCGCGCACGGCGGCGGGCCGCCGAAGCTGGGCCCCGTTCCCTAACGCGATCCGATCAGGCGGCGTCCTGCCAGTCGAACGACAACGGCGCTTCACGGAAGGCGAAGCGATCGAGATGGCGGACCATCGCGTCCTTGAGCCCGGCGAGCTGGCCGGGTTCGCTCGCGTCGATGCGGCATTCGAGCGTCTCGGGGTGGGCGATCATCGTCACCAGCCCGTCTTCCTTCCAGGCAGCGCCGCGGGCGTCGCGCGGGAACACGACGGTGCCGCGCTCGGGCGTGAACTCGACCTGCAGGTTATGCTGCCAATGCTTGCAGAGCTGCTGCAGGTAGCGGCTGCCGCTTTCGGTGGGCACCATCGCCGTGCTGCTGTTCGTCACCTCTGTCTCTCCTTGCTGCTCGATCGCCGGGACCGGCGTCACAGCCGTTCGATCTTCTGAGCGGCCGCGTCCAGGATCGCGGCAACCTCGTGCAGCGTGTCCGGCGAAACCTCTTCGCTCGTCAAGCGCTGCTGGAGCACCTGGCGAAGGTTCATCATCGCCCGGCGGACCGGTCCGCCCTCGGTCTTCTCGCGGCGCACGGCGAGCTCGGCGAGCTGCGCCAGCAACGCCTCGACCTGCTCGGCGTTCTCCGCGAGATGCGCGCGACCTTCCGCCGTGATGGCGAAGAGCTTGCGTGCGCCCTCGGCCTTGTTCTCGTCGATCAGGCCCATGTCGGCGAGCAGGGTCAGCGTCGGATAGATGACGCCGGGGCTCGGTACATAGGCGCCGCCGGAGAGCGATTCGATCTCGCGGATCAGATCATAGCCGTGGCGCGACTGGTCGCCGATCAGCTTGAGGAGGACGAGACGGAGCTCGCCCGAGTCGAACACCCGCCGCCGGCCGCCGCCGCGCTCTTCGCGCTGCACGCTCCAGCTGACTTCGAACGGGCCGCGGCGGAAGCTGCCGCCGCGCGGGCCGCAATCGCGGCCATGTCCATGGTTTCGGAACATCATCGATCAATCTCCTTTGGTATCGATTATGTCTCAGATATATCTTGAGTCGTTCAAAGCGCAAGAGCCTGCTAGGCGGACGGATGACGATTTTCATCGGCGCGCCTATATCGACCGACGATGGCTGACCTGTTCGAACAATCCCGCGACGGCGCCCCCGCCTTGCCCGAGAGCGCCGGTCCGCTAGCCGACCGGCTGCGCCCGCAGCGGTTGGAGCAGGTCGTCGGCCAGGATCACCTGACCGGGCCGGCCGGCGCGATCGGGCGGATGACGGCGGCGGGGCGGCTCTCCTCGATGGTCCTGTGGGGGCCGCCCGGCACCGGCAAGACGACGATCGCGCGCCTGCTCGCGGATGCGGTGGGCTTGCGCTTCGTGGGGGTGTCGGCGGTGTTCTCGGGGGTCGCCGACCTCAAGAAGATCTTCGCCG
>CAXTTP010000330.1:1249-3271 GCA_964247195.1 uncultured Sphingomonadaceae bacterium | reverse complement strand
GCGCGGAAGGGGCGAAAGAATTCGCCCGAGAAATTGGTGATCGAGAACAGCGGCACGCCGGCCCCGTCCAGCTCGGCGACGATCTCGTGCATGCCGGCGATCGGGCCCGGGATGGTCTCGCCGAAGCGCGGCCCGTAGGCGGCGATCAGCTCGCGATGCTGGGGGAAGCGCCCGGACAGCTCGGCGCTCGTCTCGGCGAAGGCGCGGCCGGCATCGTGCTGAGCGTGCCATTCCATGGTCACGACATCACGCAGGAAGGCGTCTAGCGTCGCCGGGTCGAGAATCAGCTTGGCGTAGAAGCCGCGTACGTCCCATTCGAACAGGACTTGGCCGATGTCGAAGACCACCGCCCCCGGTCGGGGGACGACGGCCGGGTCAGGCGCCTCAGCCCTGGCGGGCCTTGAAGCGGCGGTTGGTCTTGTTGATGACATAGGTGCGGCCGCGCCGACGGATCACGCGATTGTCGCGATGACGCCCCTTGAGCGATTTGAGCGAGTTGCGGATCTTCATGGCCGGAACGCCTGCCTTGTCTTCGCCGAGCGGTTTGAAAAGAGGCGCTGCCCTATGCGGCGGACCGGTTGAAGTCAAGCCGCGCGCGCACGAGATGCCGAGCATGCGCCTTCCGTTTCGCCGTGCCGTCAAGGCTGCCACGATCCCGCCGGGGCAGCGCGTCTATGCGGTGGGCGACATCCACGGCCGGCGCGACCTGCTCGACGAACTGCTCGACCGGATCCATGCCGACGATGCCGCCCGTGGCCCGGCCGAGACGGAGGTGATCCTGCTGGGCGACCTGATCGATCGTGGCGCCGAATCGGCGGGCGTCGTGCGCCGCGCGATGGGCGGCGACCCGCGCTTCGCCGCGATCAGCACGCTGATGGGCAACCATGAGGCTTCGCTGCTGAGCGTGCTCGAGGGCGAGACGCGTTGGCTGAACAGCTGGCTTTCCTATGGCGGCCGTGCTGCGCTGGCGAGCTGGGGCGTCGATGAGGGCGTGCTTGCGGACGGTGATTCAGCGACCGTGTGCGCCGCGGCGCGTGCCGCGGTTCCGCCGACGGAGCGGAGCTGGCTCGCCACGCTGCCGACGATGCGGCGTATCGGCGGCTACGCCTTCGTCCATGCCGGCGTCCGCCCCGGCATCCCGCTCGAACGGCAAAGCGACGACGACCTCCTCTGGATCCGCGACGAGTTCCTCCGGGACGAGCGCGAGCATGGCGCGGTGATCGTCCACGGCCACACCATCAGCCGCGATCCCGAAACGCGCGCGAACCGGATCGGCATCGATACCGGCGCCTATCTCAGCGGCGTGCTCACCGCGGTGGGACTGGAAGGCGGCGACCGCTGGTTCGTTGCGACCGGCAGCGCTTAGCCCGCGAGCAACTTCGTTCACGCCCGATGCAGCGAAAACCGTTGAGCAGGCGTTTTCAGTCGCAAGACAAGTCGATCCGTTAGGGGGAGCCGAATGCATCACATTATCATCCGCGCGGCGATGCTGGGCAGCGCGCTCGCGCTCGCCGGTTGCGCCGCCCAGACGCCACCGACGCAGGCGACCCGCTTCCATCTCGGCCAGCCGATCGCGCCGGGCGAATTTGCGGTGGAACCACGCGACCCGACGATGGCGCAGAGCCTGGAATTCCGGACCTATGCCAACGCGATCTCCGCCGAACTCGTCCGCAACGGCTTTCGCCCCGCTCCTGACGTCGCCCGTTCCGAGCTCGTCGCGGTGGTCGACATGATGCGCGATATGCGGGTCGGGCCGCCGCGCCCGGCGCCGTTCAGCATCGGCCTGGGCGTCGGCGGCGCCAGCTTCGGCCGGCGCAGCGGAGTTGGCGGCGATGTCGGCGTCGGCATCCCGATCGGCAAGCCGCGCCCCAACGAGGCCGTCCAAACCGAACTCTCGGTCCAGCTCAAGCGCCGATCGGAAGGCAGCGTGATCTGGGAGGCGCGCGCGCGCACGCTGGCTCGCGCCGGCACCCCCGAAGCCACCGAGAACGCGGCGGCGGTAAAGCTCGCCGCGGCGATGTT
>CAXTTP010000330.1:0-1239 GCA_964247195.1 uncultured Sphingomonadaceae bacterium | reverse complement strand
CAGCGGCAACATCCGTGTCCTTTCCACCGAGGGCGACCGCTTCGACCTGGAGATCGTCAAGGACCATCAGTCCGACTTCTACCAGTGGTTCCACTTCCGGCTGACCGGTGCGGCCGGCCGCGAGGTGGAGCTGCGCATCGTCAATGCCGGCGGCTCGGCGTACCCGTTCGGCTGGCCGGATTATGCCGCCTGCGTCTCCGAGGACCGGCAGGTCTGGCGTCGCACCGCCACCAGCTTTGCCGACGGCGTGCTCACCATCCGTCACACGCCTGCGACGAACAGCGCCTGGTTCGCCTATTTCGCGCCTTATTCGATGGAGCGGCACCACGATCTCGTCGCGCGCGTGGCCGGCCGGCCCGGCGTCGCGCATCGCTCGCTCGGCCTCACCCTCGACGGGCAGGAGATCGACTGCCTGACGATCGCCGGCGGGGCGCGGCAGGTATGGTTCTACGCGCGCCAGCATCCGGGCGAGACGATGGCCGAATGGTGGATCGAAGGCGCGCTGGATCGGCTGACCGACGGCCACGATCCGGTCGCCCGCGCGCTGCGTGCTGCCGCGACCTTCCACATCGTGCCGAACATGAATCCGGACGGCTCGAAGCGGGGCCATCTCCGCACCAACGCTGTCGGCATAAACCTCAACCGCGAGTGGCACGCGCCGAGCCTGGAGCGCAGCCCCGAGGTGTTCCACACGCGTGCCGCGATGGACGAAACCGGCGTCGACTTCGCCATGGACGTGCATGGCGACGAGGCCATCCCGTACGTCTTCCTTGCCGGCTTCGACGGAATTCCGAGCTGGACCGATCGCCAGGGCGACCTCTACCGCCGCTTCGCCGATACGCTGGCGCGGCGCACGCCCGACTTCCAGACCGACAAGGGCTATGCGATCGCCAAGCCCGGCACCGCCAACCTGTCGATGTCGACCAACCAGCTCGCGGAGCGCTACGGCTGCGTGGCGATGACGCTGGAGATGCCGTTCAAGGACAATACGAACCTGCCCGACCCGGAGTTCGGCTGGTCGCCCGAGCGATCGAAGCGTCTCGCCGCAGACTGCCTGGGCGCGCTCCACGAGCTGGTCGGCGCGCTGCGCTAGCCGAACCGCCGGCGGCCGCCTAAGAGGCGCCGACCCGCACCGGAGACCCTGATGCCCACGCTCGTCCTGATCCGCCACGGCCAGTCAAGCTGGAACCTCGAGAATCGCTTCACCGGCTGGTGGGACGTCGACCTGACCGAGAAGGG
>CAXTTP010000329.1:0-3272 GCA_964247195.1 uncultured Sphingomonadaceae bacterium | reverse complement strand
GCCCGGCCCGGGCGGGGCGGCGGGCGTCGCCGCCAAGGGCGGCGCGGCGGGCGTGCCGACGTCGGCGAACCCGGTCCTCGCCGACTGGCGCGGACCGAACGGAGGCGTGCCGCCGTTCGACGAGGTGCATGTCGCCGATCTCGCGCCGGCGCTGGAAACGGCGATGGCCGCGAACGGCAGGGAGATCGAGGCGATCGCCAACGATCCCGCCCCGCCGACCTTCGACAACGTGATCGTTGCCATGGAAAAGGCGGGCCACCAGCTCGGCCGCGTCACCGCGGTCTACGGCATCTACAGCAGCAACCTCTCGACGCCCGACTTCCAGAAAGTCGAGGAGCAGATGGCGCCGAAGCTCGCCGCCTTCCAGGATAGCATCACCCAGAACGCCAAGCTCTTCGCGCGCATCGATGCCGTCTACACGTCGCCCGCCAAGGCGAAGCTCACGCCCGAGCAGCAGCGGCTGGTCTGGGTCTACTGGAACAATTTCGTCCAGCAGGGCGCCCGCCTCGATGCGGCGAAGAAGGCGGAGCTGTCCCGGATCAACCAGCAGCTCGCCGGCCTCTACACCAAGTTCAGCCAGAACGAGCTCGCCGACGAGGAGGGCTATGCCCTGGTCCTCGACAGCAAGGCCCAGCTCGCCGGCCTGCCGCAGGGCCTGATCGACAGCGCCGCGGCGGAGGCGGCGCGGCGCAAGCAGCCCGGCAAGTGGGTGATCGCCAACACCCGCTCGTCGATGGAGCCGTTCCTCACCGATTCGTCCGACCGGGCGTTGCGCGAGAAGGGCTGGCGGATGTGGATCATGCGCGGCGACAATGGCGACGCGCACGACAACAACGCCGTCGTCACCCAGATCCTCGCGTTGCGCGCGCAGAAGGCGAAGCTGCTCGGCTATCCGACCTACGCGCACTGGCACCTGGCCGACACGATGGCCAAGACGCCGGACATGGCGATGGCGCTGATGCTGTCGGTGTGGAGGCCGGCGGTAGCGCAGGTCCACCGCGACGTCGCCGAGATGCAGGCGATCGTCGATGCCGAGAAGGGCGGCTTCAAGATCGCGCCGTGGGATTACCGCTATTATGCCGAGAAGGTCCGCAAGGCGAAGTACGACCTCGATATGAGCGAGGTGAAGCCGTATCTCGAGATCGGCCATGTCCGGGATGCGATGTTCTGGGAGGCGGGACAGCTCTACGGCTACCGGTTCACGCCGGTCACGGTGCCGGTGTTCGACCCGGACGTGACCGTGTTCAACGTCACCGGCGCCGATGGTGCCCATGTCGGCATGATCTATTTCGACCCGTTCGCGCGCGCCGGCAAGAATTCGGGCGCGTGGATGAACGAGACGCGCACCCAGTCGGGCATGGACCATGTGACGCCGATCGTGTCGAACAACTATAATTTCGTGAAGGGCGGGGCGGGGCAGCCGACGCTGCTGTCGTGGGACGACGCGACCACCATGTTCCACGAATTCGGCCATGCGCTGCACGGCCTCAACTCGAACGTGACTTATCCGTCGATCGCCGGCACCAACGTGGCGCGCGACTTCGTGGAGTTCCCCTCCCAGTTCAACGAGAACTTCATCGCGACGCCGCAGGTGCTGCGCTTCCTCGTCAATGCGCAGGGCAAGCCGATCCCGGCCGAACTCGTCGCCAAGATCCGGCGCGCCCACAACTTCAACGAGGGTTTCTCGACCGTGGAGACGCAGGCGAGCGCGATCGTCGACATGAAGCTCCATCTCGCCGGCGACACGCCGATCGATCCGCGCGCCTTCGAGAAGAAGACGCTGGCTGAGCTCGGCATGCCGAGCGAGATCGTGATGCGGCATCGCATCCCCCAATTCGGCCACGTCTTCTCCAGTGAAGGCTATGCCGCGGGCTATTACGGCTATCTCTGGGCCGAGGTGCTCGACCACGACGCCTATGAGGCGTTCGCCGAGGGCGGCAACCCGTTCGACAAGGCGGTCGCCAAGCGGTTCCACGACGACATCCTGTCGATCGGCAACACGGTCGATCCGGCGATCGCCTTCCGCGCGTTCCGCGGCCGCGATCCACGGGCGGACGCGTTGCTGCGCGATCATGGCTTCCCGTTGGCGGCGCCCGCCGGATCGCAATGACCGGCGCGCCCGGGCGCCGCAGCGCTATGCCCTAGCGTAGCGCGCGCGGTCGCCTTACTTGATTGCCATGGCCACCCGTCTCGAAGCGCTGACCAATCGCCGCGCGATCATCGATCGCAGGACCGTCGGCGAGGCGCTGGCGCAGATCGATCCCGCGTGCACCGATCGCGCCGCGCTGCGCGCCCAGGCCACCCGGATCCTGAAGGCCGCGCTTGAAAGCGGACGCGCCGAGATCGTGCGCCGGCTGGCGGCCGCGCCGCAGCGGGGCGCGGAAACGGCGTCCGCTTACGCCTTCCTGACCGACCAGGTGCTGCGACTGATCTACGACTTCACCATCCAGCGGATCTACCCGGTCGGCAACCCGACCGCGGCGACGCGGCTCGTGCTGGTTGCCGTCGGCGGCTACGGCCGCGGCGAGATGGCGCCCTTTTCGGATGTCGACATCGCTTTCATCACGCCGCTCAAGCAGTCGAGCTGGGGGGAGCAGGTGATCGAATCGATGCTCTACCAGCTTTGGGACCTCGGGCTGAAGATCGGCCATTCCAGCCGGTCGCTGGACGATATGGTGCGGATGGCGAAATCCGACCTCACCATTCGCACGGCGCTGCTCGAAGGTCGCTTCGTCTGGGGCGACGAGACGCTCTATGACGAGGCGTCGCGCCGCTTCCACCGCGAAGTGACGGACGGCACCGCGCGCAGCTTCATCACCGAGAAGCTCGCCGAGCGCGAGGAGCGGCACAAGCGGATGGGCGACAGCCGCTATGTCGTCGAGCCCAACCTCAAGGAGGGCAAGGGCGGCCTGCGCGATCTCCACACGCTGTTCTGGATCGGCAAATATGCCTATCAGGTGCGCTCGGTCCCGGAGCTGGTCGCCAAGGGCTTGCTGACCCCGGCCGAACTCCGCCCTTTCCAGAAATCGGAAAACTTCCTCTGGGCGGTGCGCTGCCACCTCCACCTGCTCTCCGGGCGTGCCGAGGAGCGGCTGACCTTCGATGTCCAGCGCGAGATCGCCGAGCGCATGGGCTATGCCGACCGGCCGGGGCGTTCGGCGGTCGAGCGCTTCATGCGCTTCTACTTCCGCACCGCAAAGGAAGTCGGCGACCTCACCGCGGTGTTCCTCGCCCATCTCGACGAGACCTTCGCCGCGCGCGGGCGGCGGTTC
>CAXTTP010000328.1:0-3273 GCA_964247195.1 uncultured Sphingomonadaceae bacterium | reverse complement strand
TCGGCGATACGGCGCGCGATGCGGATCAGCGCCTGAGCGCGATCGAGAAGATCGTTCGCGGCCGCGACTTCGCCTGCATCGCCGAGACGCTCAACGCACTGGAGGCATGGCTCGGCTCGCTGCCGGGCAACCCCTACGCCAACGTGCGCCAGCCACCGATCTCGACCCTCAACCTCGCCCACATCATGCCTGTATCGGCGGTATGGGCGGGGCCTGGCAGCGACGTTCACCTCGACGGTCCGCCGCTATTCCATGCGCGTACGCAGGGCTCGACGCCGTTCCGCTTCTCGCTCCACGTCGGCGATGTCGGTCATACACTAGTGGTGGGGCCGACCGGCGCCGGCAAGAGCGTGCTGCTGGCGCTCATGGCGCTGCAGTTCCGTCGTTATACCAACCCCCAGATATTCGCGTTCGATCATGGCGGCTCGATCCGCGCGTCGACGCTGGGCATCGGCGGCGAGTGGCATGACCTCGGCGGCGCGCTGGGCGGTGACGCCGCACCGGTGTCGCTCCAGCCGCTCTCGCGTATCAACGAGCTCGACGAGCGTGCCTGGGCGGCCGACTGGCTCGCCGCGATCCTGGCGCGCGAGGGATTCGCCATCACGCCGGAGGTCAAGGATCACCTCTGGACCGCACTCGCCAGCCTCGCCGACGCGCCGGTCAACCAGCGCACGCTGACCGGCTTGTCGGTCCTGATCCAGGCATCAGGCCTCAAGCGCGCGCTCACGCCCTATACGCTGGCCGGTCCCTATGGCCGGCTGCTCGACGCCGATCATGAGGCGTTCGGCACCAGCGACGTCCAGGCGTTCGAGACCGAGGGCTTGATTGGCACGCCGGCCGCGCCTGCGGTGCTCTCCTACCTGTTCCACCGCATCGGCCGCCGGCTCGATGGGCGGCCGACGCTCATCCTGATCGACGAGGGCTGGCTCGCGCTCGACGATCCGATGTTCGGCCGTCAGCTCAAGGAGTGGCTGAAGACGCTGCGCAAGAAGAATGCGAGCGTCGTGTTTGCCACCCAGAGCCTCGCCGACATCGAGGGGAGCAGCATTGCTCCCGCCATCATCGAGAGCTGCCCGACCCGGCTGTTCCTCGCCAACGAGCGCGCACTCGAGCCGCAGATCGCCGGCATCTACCGGCGTTTCGGGCTCAACGAGCGCCAGATCGAGATCATCGCCTCGGCCACACCCAAGCGCGATTACTACTGCCAGTCGGCCGCCGGAAACCGCCTGTTCGATCTTGGTCTGGGGCCGGTCGCGCTGGCGTTCGCTGCCGCCTCTTCGCGGAGCGACATGCAGGCGATCAGCACGCTGCTCGAAGCGCATGGCGCCGATGGCTTCGCCGCCGCGTGGCTGCGCCACCGCGGCCTCGACTGGGCTGTCGACCTGATCGGCGCCGAGCTCCCGCCTTCCACTGAACCCCTCGATCTGGAGACACTCGCATGAACCGCTATCGCCGCCTGTCGGCGCTCCTCGTGGGCGCCACTCTCCTGTCGCTTACGGTCGCGACCACGCCCGCCAGCGCGCAGTTTGGCGGGGTCGTGTTTGACCCCAGCAACTACGCGCAGAACGTACTGACCGCTGCGCGCGCACTGCAGCAGATCAACAACCAGATCACCAGCCTGCAGAACCAGGCGCAGAGTCTGATCAACCAGGCGCGTAATCTCGCCTCGCTGCCGACCAATGCGCTCTCGGGCATCCAGCAGTCGATTGACCGCACCCGCCAGCTGATCGCGCAGGCGCAGCAGGTCGCCTACAACGTCCAGGACATCGACCGCGTGTTCGCCGCGCGTTACCCGAGCGGGAGCTTGAGCGGCACATCGTCGGCGCAGCTCGTCAGCAATGCCGAGACGCGCTGGCATGATGCGGTCGGGTCGTTCCAGGACTCGCTGCACACGCAGGCGACGATCGTCACCAACCTCGATGACACCCGCGCGCAGGTCAGTACGTTGGTGGGGGCGAGTCAGACTGCGACGGGTGCACTGCAGGCGGCACAGGCGGGCAATCAGCTGGTCGCTCTCCAGACCCGCCAGCTTGCAGATCTGACCGCTTTAGTCGCGGCGCAGTCGCGTGCGGCGAGCATCGATGCCGCTCGCACGACTGCGGATGAAGCCCAAGGCCGCGAACAGACGCGGCGGTTCCTGGCGCCTGGCTCCGGCTACGTCCCGCAGAGCGTGAGCCTGTTTCATGACTGAGCAGGTCCATGAAGAGGGAAGAGCGGCGCAGCCACTCGCCGGCCGGTTGCGCCGCTGGCGCGGCCTCGCCGTCACCGGCGTGATCGCAGTCGCTGGTACGCTGGCGCTTGCGGCGCTGCATCGTCCGGCCGGCCCGGAGAGCCGCTTCGCTGTTGTCGAGCAGACGGCGGCGTCAGCCGCCGCACCTGCCGACCCGCTGATGGCGGAGCTGATCCGCTGCCGGTCTTTGCCGCCGCAGGTCGATGATCTCGCCTGTCGCGCGGCGTGGGACGAGAACCGCCGTCGCTTCTTCGGAGAGCGTCGCGCCACGCGCGTGCCGGGCGATCCGTTGCCGGCTTCCGCACCAATTCCACCCGCCGGCATCGCGTCCGCGGCGGCAGCGGAGCGCTGAACCATGGAGGGCACCGGCGTCATCGACCGCTTCCTCGACCTGTTCTCGCGCTACATCGACAGCGGGTTCGGGCTCATTCACGGCGATGTCGGCTTCCTCGCCAGCTCGCTGATCGTCATCGATGTGACGCTCGCCTTCCTGTTCTGGACGTGGGGCGAGGGCGAGGACATCGTCGCGCGGCTGGTGCGCAAGACCATCCACGTCGGCTTCTTCGCCTTCCTGATTGCCAACTGGAACGGCCTCGCCAAGATCATCTATCTGAGCTTCTCCGGGATCGGCCTGAAGGCGGCCGGATCGGGCGGCGCCGACGATCTGCTCCATCCCGGCAAGATCGCCCAGGTCGGCCTCGATGCCGGCAGGCCGCTGCTCGATCAGGCTTCGGCGCTGATGGGGTTCACCAGCTTCTTCGCCAACTTCGTCCAGATCGCGGTGCTGATGCTCGCCTGGGCGATCGTGCTGCTCGCCTTCTTCATCATCGCCATCCAGCTGTTCGTGACGCTGATCGAGTTCAAGCTGGTCACGCTCGCCGGGTTCGTGCTGGTGCCGTTCGGGCTGTTCGGCCGCACCGCCTTCCTCGCCGAGCGCGTGCTCGGCAACGTCATGGCGACCGGCATCAAGGTGCTCGTGCTCGCCGTCATCATCGGCATCGGCTCGACCATCTTCCGTGAGTTCATCGTCGACTTCGGCGGCG
>CAXTTP010000327.1:0-3274 GCA_964247195.1 uncultured Sphingomonadaceae bacterium | reverse complement strand
CTCCTACACCGGGCCGCTCGCCGTCCTGGTCGGGCCGCGCACGGCGAGCGGCGCCGAGGTGATCGCCGCCGTCGTCGCGGAAGCCGGCCGCGGTCTCACCATCGGCGAGCGCACTGCCGGCGCGCTCACCGGCGCGGCGCGCTACCGCCTGCCCGACGGCGGCGTGCTCTCGGTCGCCGAATTCGACATCCGCACCGCGCACACCGACCGCCTCGAAGGGCGGGGGCTGACGCCGCGCTATGTCGTCTCCCCCAGCCTCGCCGACCTGCGTGCCGGCCGTGATCCGACGCTCGCCCGCGCGCGAACCCTGCTAAGGGGAAGCCGATGAGGCAGGCCACGCACATGCTGACGATCGCCACACGCGGCCGCGGCCTCGTCGACATCAGCCGCGCCGTCGTCGAATGGGCGGCCGGCGAGCGGATGGGGCAAGGGCTGCTCACCCTCTTCTGCCGCCACACCTCGGCCTCGCTGCTGATCCAGGAGAACGCCGCGCCGGAGGTGCGCCGCGACCTCGAGACCTTCTTCGAGACGATCGCGCCTGAGGACCCCGCACGCTACGCGCATGACGACGAGGGGCCGGACGACATGCCGGCCCACCTGCGCACCGCGCTCACTCAGGTCCAGCTCGCGATTCCGCTGATCGGCGGGCGCCTCGCGCTCGGCACCTGGCAGGGCATCTACCTGTTCGAACACCGCCGCCGCCCGCACCGGCGCGAGATCGCGCTCCACCTCATCGGCGAGTGACGTCTCGCGGCCTCAGCCGGGCCGATCGGCGGCACGCAGCCCCCGAGCCTCCCGCCACTGGAGGATCAGGAGGATCGGGATGGCGAAACCGACGTCGCGAGCGCGCTTGACCAGCGACAGCGCCAGCGCGCTATCCCGATCGAGGCCGAGCAGCGGCCCCAGCAGCACATAGCCCGCCTCCTGAACGCCGATCGCGGCGGGGACGAGGAAGGCGCTGCTGCGGAGCGCGAAGATCATCACCTCGAGCGCGATCACCCGCACGAGCGCAAGCGGCGCGCCGAGCAGGTGAAGGGCGAGCCACGCCGACAGGATCGAGAGCAGCCAGGCGCCAAGGTTCCACAGGAACGGGATCAGCATCGCCCACCGCGCCTGACCGAACGCGACCAGCTCGGCGTGCACGGCATCGATCGACAGGCGCAGTCCCGGCAGCATGCGCCCGCCGAGCGCGGCGGCGAGGCGGAGCGCAGGCCGTTGCAGCAGCGCGAAGGCGAGCGTGAGCAGCGCCATGCCGGCGACCCCGCTCCAGGCCAGCGCCTGCAGCCGCGCCGGGCTGCCCGACCCGACGAGCAGACCGCCGAGTACCCAGAGACCGAGCACGGTCAGCACGAACTGCGCCATCATCTCGGTGGTGAGATCGACGATCGTGGCGGCATATACTCGGGTCGGGCCGATGCCGGCGCTGGTGAGCGCGCGCATCCCAAGCACGAGCCCGCCGATCTGCGAGAAGGGCAACAGGTCGTTCGCCGCCTCGCGCACCGCGCGCGCCCAGACGAAGGTCCACAACGGCCGCGGCGGGCCCGCGCGTGTCGCGCTCGCCCAGGCGGCGCCAAGCACGGTCAGCACGGGCGCGGTGGTCGAGGCGAACAGCAGGAAGCCGCGCCATCGCATCCGCGCGACCGAGCCGAGCATGTCGTGCCAGCCGGCGAGGCCGATGGCCCAGATCGATACCGCCAGGCCGAACGCGGTGGCGAGCGCGACCGACCAGCCGAACCGCTTCATGCCGCCCCGCCGCTTGCGGCGAAGTCCGCGAAGCACCCGAGCCGGATGCCGGAAGTCGCGCCGGCGACGCGCGCATCGGTCAGCGCGGCGAGCTCGGCACGATAGCCATAGCCGGACGCATGGGCCGGATAGTCGTCGCTCGTCGCGGGGTGGCAGTAGATCTCGGTCAGCCCGTCCGGCAGGTGGTGCAAGAGGCCGAGCAGCCGCCCCCCATCCAGCGCGCCAGACCAGGCGAGCCCGAACACCTGGTCCGGCACGACCAGCCCCGCGCGGCGCATGCGGCGGCGGACGAGGCGTGCCCAGCCCTTCGCGACGTCGAAGCCGCGCCGGCGGCCGGGCTCGATCCGGGCGAGTACGCCGGCCGGCTCAACCGGCGCCCGCACCGCTCCCAGCCCGTACCGCGCACCGACCCGCAGGATCGTCGCGGCGATCGTCGGGTGGAGGTGGAAATGCTTGTGGGCGTTGACATGGTCGAGCCGCAGGCCGGTCGCAGCAAAGGCGGCGAACTGCGCCTCGACCTCGGCGGCAAGCTGGCGCCGCACGGTCGGCCGGACGAAGATGTCGATGCCGGCGCGGACCATGTCGGTGCGGAACGAGCCCGCTTCGTCGACCAGATCGGGCACCTGCTCCGGCGGCAGCACCGGTCGTCCCTCGACCAGCACGACGTGCAGCCCGACCCCGAGCCCGGGCAGCGCGCGCGCCCGATCGACCGCGTCGGCCGAGGCATCGCCCCCGACCATCAGGCTGGCGGCGGTCAGGATGCCGCAACGATGTGCCTGCTCGACCGCCTCGTTGACCGCCGGGTCGGCGCCGAAATCGTCCGCGGTGACGACGAGCCGCTTGTCCGGACGCCGGGGCGGCGTCAGGCCGCGACCTCCTTGCGGTTCTTCAGGAACTGGAAGAACTCGACGCCCTCGCGCAGCCGCCGCTTCATCATGTCGAAGTCGCGCAGCATCTCGGCGACGATCGAGCCGATCTTGCGGGGACGGAAGTAGAAGCGCTTGTAGAACTCCTCGACCTTGTCGAAGATCACGGCCGCCGGCAGGTGCGGATAGCTCAGTTGCGCGATCTGCGTGCCGCCTTCGGTGAGGAGGTGGTCGCTACCGTCGAACCAGCCATTCTCCGTCGCCTGGCGGTAGAGAAAGGTGCCCGGATAGGGCGCCGCCAGCGACACTTGGATGGTGTGCGGATCGATCTCCTTGGCGTAGTTGATCGTCTCCTCGATCGTCTCCAGCGTCTCGCCGGGCAGGCCGAGGATGAAGGTGCCGTGGATGACGATGCCGAGCTTGTGGCAGTCCTTGGTGAACTGGCGCGCGACATCGACGCGCAGGCCCTTCTTGATATTGTGCAGGATCTGCTGGTTGCCGCTCTCATAGCCGACCAGCAGGAGCCGGCAGCCGCCCTCCTTCATGATCTTCAGCGTTTCGTAGGGCACGTTGGCCTTGGCGTTGCACGACCAGGTGACGCCGAGCTTGCCGAGCTCCACCGCCAGCGCCTCGACGCGGGGCAGGTTGTCGGTCAGCGTGTCGTC
>CAXTTP010000326.1:0-3282 GCA_964247195.1 uncultured Sphingomonadaceae bacterium | reverse complement strand
CGCCAAGGTGACGCGGGTCGAGCCGTCGCTCCAGGCCGCGTTCATCGATTACGGCGGCAACCGCCACGGCTTCCTCGCCTTTTCCGAGATCCACCCGGACTATTACCAGATCCCCAAGGAGGATCGCGAGGCACTGCTTCGCGAAGAGGCCGAACACGCCGCCGAGGAAGCGGCGTTGCGCGCCGAGCAGGACGACGACGACGATGCCGACGAGATCGACGGCGACGACGACGAGGCCATCGGCGGCCGCGGCGAGATCGTCGAGGTCGAGCGTGGCGACGACGAAGGCACCTCGTCGGGCGAGGCGCACGACGACGGCGATCACGAGCACGGCGACGAAACGTCCGACCAGGCCGAGGGCGATGCCCCCGCCCCGCGCCGCGGCCGCGGACGCGGCAATGACGACCAGGTCGAGGCGCTGCGCCAGCGCCGCATGAACCTGCGCCGCCGCTACAAGATCCAGGACGTCATCCGCCGCCGCCAGGTGCTGCTGATCCAGGTCGTCAAGGAGGAGCGCGGCAACAAGGGCGCCGCCCTCACCACCTACCTGTCGCTCGCCGGCCGCTATTGCGTGCTGATGCCCAACACCGCGCACGGCGGTGGCATCAGCCGCAAGATCTCCAACGTCTCGGACCGCAAGCGCCTGAAGTCGATCATGTCCGACCTCAAGCTGCCCGCCGGCATGGGCGCCATCGTCCGCACCGCCGGGCTGAAGCGCTCCAAGTCCGACATCAAGCGCGACTTCGATTACCTGACGCGCCTGTGGGACGAGATCCGCGAGACGACGCTGGCCGCCACCGCGCCGGCGCTGGTCCATGAGGATTCGGGGCTGATCAAGCGCGCCATCCGCGACATCTACAACCGCGACATCGACCAGGTGCTGGTCGACGGGCCGGAAGGCTTCGACGCCGCCAGCACGTTCATGAAGCTGCTGATGCCGACGCACGCCCCCAAGGTCGTGCAATATGAGGACTCGGTGCCGCTGTTCCAGCGCTTCGGGGTCGAGGCGCAGCTGTCGGCGATGTACTCGCCCGTCGTCCAGCTCAAGTCGGGCGGCTATATCGTCATCAACCCGACCGAGGCTTTGGTCTCGATCGACATCAACTCGGGCCGCTCGACCCGCGAGCACGGCATCGAGGAGACCGCCTACAAGACCAACATGGAGGCCGCCGAGGAGATCGGCCGCCAGCTGCGCCTGCGCGACATGGCCGGGCTGGTGGTGATCGACTTCATCGACATGGAGGTCAACGGCAACAACCGCCGCGTCGAGCGCGCCATGAAGGACGCGCTGAAGCACGACCGCGCCCGCATCCAGCTCGGCCGGATCAGCTCGTTCGGGCTGATGGAGATGAGCCGCCAGCGCCTGCGCACCGGCATCCTGGAAGCCTCGACCCACGTCTGCGAGATGTGCGACGGCTCGGGCTATGTCCGCGCCATCTCGTCCGCCGCGCTCGCCGCGCTGCGCGACCTCGAGGCGGAGGCGATCAAGGGCCGCTGCAACGAGTTCACCCTCCGCGCCGGCGCCGAAGTCGCGATTTACATCCTCAACCGCAAGCGCGCCGAACTGGCCGAGCTCGAGGAGCGCTATGGCATCGGCATCGAGGCGGTGCCGGACGACAGCCTGAGCGGCCCGAACTATGTCATCGACGCCGCCGGTGGCGCGCCGCTGCGCCAGATCACGCTGGCCCCGCTGCCCGCCCCGGTGACCATCGCCGAGGACGAGGACGAGGTCGAAAGCTATGGCTCCGACGACGAGGACGACGACGAAACCGAGGGCGAGGCCCGCGAGCCGCGCGAACCCCGTGCCCCGCGCGAGGCCCGCGAGGGTGGTCGCGAGGAAGGCGGCGAGCGTGGCCGTGGTCGCGGTCGTGGCCGCCGCCGTCGTGGTGGCCGCACCGACCGTCCCGAGGGCGGCGAGGCTCCTGCCGGCGACACCGAGGTCAACGCCGAGGGTGAAGCGGTCGAGGGCGTCGAGCCGATCGAAGGCGATGCGCCGGCCTATGCCGCACCGGTCGCCGAGACGGTCGAGGGCGATGGTCCACGCCGCCGCCGTCGCGGTCGTCGTGGCGGTCGCCGCGCCGAGGGCGATGCCCAGGCTGCCGAGGTGAACGTCGGCGACACCATCGCCGAGGACGTGCCTGCGGAAGACGCGCCTGCCGAGGCTCCCGCCGAAGCAGCACCGGTCGAGGCGGTCGCCGTCGAGGCACCTGCCGAGCCTGAGGCCCCAGCCAAGCGCCCGCGCCGCTCGCGCAAGAAGGCCGAGCCGGAAGCCGAAGCGGTCGCCGAGGCACCCGCCGAAGCCGCTGTCGAGGCGCCCGCTCCAGAGCCGGTCGCTGAAACCGCTGAGCCAGAGGCCGAGCCGGCGAAGGCACCGCGCAAGCGTGCCCCACGTCGCAAGGCCGGTGCCGACGCTCCCGCTGCCGAAGCGCCAGCCGCCGAGACGCCAGCCGAGGCTCCCGCTCCGGCCGCCGTGGAAGCGCCGGTCGAGGCACCTGCCGAGGCTCCTGAAGCCGCCAACGACGCTCCTGCCGCTCCGGCGCGCAAGGGCTGGTGGCAGCGGACCTTCGTCGACAAGCCGTAAGCGTCTGCCCTTCTGCACCCTCCCCCCACGGTGAGCTCTTGCGAACCGAGAGTGGGGAGGGCCGGGGTGGGGGTTCTGCTCTGAAACCGGTCCTCGATCGGAGAGCGTGACCCCACCCCAACCCTCCCCACTCTACGCTTCGCGTGGGGGGAGGGGGCAGAAGTTACCCCCCACTAGGCACCGCGACTTGCCAGCCCCTACATTATACGCGTAGGGGCCGCCGCTGCTCGGTTCCCCGGAGACAGTCATGCAAGTCGTCATCGTGGAATCGCCCGCCAAGGCGAAAACCATCAACAAGTACCTCGGCTCGGATTACACCGTGCTGGCAAGCTATGGGCACATCCGCGACCTGCCGCCCAAGGACGGCTCGGTCGACACCGAGCACGACTTCGCGATGAAGTGGGAGCTGTACGCCGACAAGTCGAAGCAGCTGAAAGCCATCGCCGACGAGGTCAAGCGCGCCGACAGCGTCATCCTCGCGACCGACCCTGACCGTGAGGGCGAGGCGATCAGCTGGCATCTGCTCGAATGGCTGAAGGGCAAGAAGGCGGTGCCCAAGGGCGGCGCCACCCGCGTCACCTTCAACGAGATCACCAAGACCGCCGTGCTGGCCGCGATGAAGAAGCCGCGCGAGCTCGATGCGGCGCTGATCGATGCCTATAAGGCTCGGCGCGCGCTGGATTATCTGGTCGGCTTCACCT
>CAXTTP010000325.1:0-3292 GCA_964247195.1 uncultured Sphingomonadaceae bacterium | reverse complement strand
GGCTCGCTTTGAGGCGATCGCCCGATCCCGGCGCGGGCTGCGGCGGGACCGCGGCTGCCGGCGGGTCGGCCCGGGAGGCGACTTCGGGCTCCGGCTTCGGCCGGGCCGCTTCCGCCTTTGGCGCCGGCATATCCGCCTTCGGGATGGCTGCCGCGGGGGCGGCGGCGTCCTCGTCCTCGCCGGCGATCAGTGCGATCACCGCGCCCACCTTCACCCCGTCGGTCCCCTCGGGAACGACGATCTTGCTGATCGTGCCCTCGTCGACCGCCTCAAACTCCATCGTCGCCTTGTCGGTCTCGATCTCGGCCAGGAGATCGCCGGCGGCGACGACGTCGCCTTCCTTCACCAGCCACTTGGAAAGCGTGCCCTCCTCCATGGTCGGCGAGAGCGCGGGCATCTTCAGTTCGATCGGCATCGAGGCGGGCCTCTCCGGGTCGGCAGTACGCTTGGCGCCTTCTGTCGGCCAACAGCCCCGCCGGGGTCAAGGGCGCGACTTGCGCGACGGAGGACGATGGCGCACCGTTTCGCGCAAAGGAGAGTACCGCGCATGCGCACCTATCTGGTGGTGGTCGACGAGGCGGAGGAGGCGCGGGTCGCACTGCGCTTCGCCGCACGCCGCGCCGCCAGGACCGGCGGCGCGGTCGAGATCCTGGCGCTCGTTCCGCCGCCCGAATTCGTCCAGTGGGGCGCCGTTCAGGCGGCGATGGAGGAGGAGGCGCGGCTCCGCGCCGAGGCGCTCGTCGCCCAGGTCGCCGGCGAGCTGATCGAGGAGACCGGGCTCAAGCCCAGCATCACCGTCCGCCACGGCGAACCGGTCGAGCTGGTCCGCGCGATCCTCGCCGAGCGGCCGGAAACCGCGGCGCTGGTGCTCGGCGCGCCCGCCGGCGGCACGCCGGGGCCGCTGCTCGCGCACATTGCCGGCGGCGGCGCCGGCGGCATGCCCTGCCCGGTGATGATCATTCCGGGATCGCTGAGCGATGCCGCGCTCGACCGGCTGAGCTGAATGGCGGCGCGCCGAAATCCGGCGCGGCGCGTTGCGCCCTGCATGCTCCGCATCCTCCTCCTGTCCGCCGCCCCGCTCGCGCTGGTCGCGGCCTCGCCCGCGCCCTCCCCCGATCCGGGGCAATTGCGCCAGACGATCACCGCGCTGGTCGGCTTCGGCACCCGCCACACTCTGTCCACCACGACCGATCCGGTGCGCGGGATCGGCGCCGCGCGGCGCTGGGCAGCGGCCCGCTTCGCCGCGATCGGCAGGGATTGCGGCGGCTGCCTGAAGGTTGAGACGATCGGCCGCGACGTCACCGGCCCGCGTGCGCCGGGCGGGGTGCGCGTCGAGGACGTGATCGCGATCCAGACGGGAACGAGCGACCCCGACCGGGTGGTCATCATCCAGGGCCACATCGACAGCCGGGTGACCGACGTGATGAACGCCACCGCCGACGCCCCAGGTGCCAATGACGACGCGTCCGGCGTGGCGCTGGCGATCGAGGCCGCGCGGCTGCTTTCCCGGCACCGGTTCGCGGGCACCATCGTCTACGCCGCCCTTTCCGGCGAGGAGCAGGGGCTGTGGGGCGGCAAGCTCCTCGCCGACACCGCGAAGGAGCGCGGCTGGAAGGTGGCGGCGGTGCTTAACAACGACATCGTCGGCAATACGCACGGCATCGGCGGCGAGCATGTCGACGATCGCGTGCGGCTGTTCAGCGAGGGTATCAGCAGCGCCGCCGGCGCCGATGCCAAGGCGCAGCGCGCGATCGGCGGCGAGGACGACTCGCCGTCACGCGCGCTGGCCAAGGCGGTGGTGCGGATCGGTGCGGCGCGGCCCGACATCGGCCTTGCGGTCGAGGCGGTGCGCCGGCCCGACCGGTTCCGCCGCGGCGGCGA
The DNA here is from genome assembly GCA_964247195.1 of uncultured Sphingomonadaceae bacterium. Classification (GTDB taxonomy): domain Bacteria; phylum Pseudomonadota; class Alphaproteobacteria; order Sphingomonadales; family Sphingomonadaceae; genus JAQGLK01. The sequence continues at coordinate 1,411 of CAXTTP010000325.1, read as the reverse complement.
TCATCTGCCTTTCCTCGAGCTCGGCTTTCCGGCGGTGCGCTTCACCGAGGCGACCGAGAATTACGACCGCCAGCACCAAGACCTGCGCAGCGAGCAAGGCCGGCGCTTTGGCGACACCATCGACGGCGTCGACTTCCCCTATCTGGCCCGGATCACCGCGCTGAACGTCGCGGTCGCGGCGGAACTCGCCGCCGCCCCGGCCGCGCCGGAGGGAGTGACGATCGCCGGCGCCCTTTCCGACGATACGACGGTCCGATGGTTGCCGGTGGCCGGTGCGAAGGGCTATCGGGTGCGCTGGCGGCAGGCCGACGGCACTGCCTGGACCGACCGCCGCGACACCGCCGACACCACGCTGGTGCTGAAGAACGTCAACATCGACGACCATTTCTTCGGCGTCGCCGCGCTTTCCGCCGATGGCGCGGAGAGCATCGTCAGCTTCGCAGGCGCAGCGCCCAACTAGACGCGGAAAGGGCCCCGGCATGCGCCGGGGCCCTCCCGACCCGCGCCCCCCGGCGCCGACCTAGAGCGGGTCGCCTGACGCGACGCCGCCCTGTCCCTTGTGACCGCGAAGGCTCTAGCGGCAGCGGCAGCGCGGCCGCGGCTTCCAGCCACGCTTGTGCGGCTTCCAGTGCGAATAGCCGACATCATCGTAGGTGGTGGTGGTCGTCGTGGTCACCGCAGGCGCGCCCTGGACGACGACGGTGGTGGTGCCGCCGCCGCGATGCACGGTCACGCCGCCCGGATAATGCTCGTCGCGGCTGTAGCCCTCGTAGCCGCCGCCATAGCCGTAATCGTAATTGCCACGCTCATAGCCGTCGTCGCCATATCCGGCGCCCGCGCCGCTGTCCCAATCGAGCCCGTAGCGGCCGTCGATCACGCGGCCCTCGCCGTCGACGAGCAGGGCGTCGTCGTAATAGCGGATCCAGTTCTGGCCGTAGCCCGGCCGGCCGAGGCCGAAGCGCCAATAGTCGGACACGTAGAAATCGGGCGACAGCCAATAGTGCTGGAGCACATGGCCGCGGCCGATGCGCGGATAATGGCCGGCATAGCCGCCATGATGGCCACTCCAGCCGCCCTGGCCGCCGCCACCATGCCACTGCCCGGCACCGCCCGGACCCATCGGGCCGCCCGGCGGCGGACCGCCCGGACCCATCGGACCAGCCGGCGGCGGGCCACCGGGGCTGGGACCGATCGGGCCGGGGTTGCCGGCCATGCCCGGGCCGCCGCCGTGCCAGCCACCGGGTCCCCAGCCGCCCGGCGGGTTGAGCGGGGCGTTCGGAACGTTGCCCCAGGCGTGGCCGGCCGGCGCGGGCGCCTCGGTCGCGTTCGTCTCGCCCGGGGTCGTGGTCGACGGGGCGTCGGAGGCCGGGAAGGACTCCACGTCGACGTCGCCCGTCGCGTCCGTCGGCGC
>CAXTTP010000324.1:0-3310 GCA_964247195.1 uncultured Sphingomonadaceae bacterium | reverse complement strand
GCGTTCGCAGATCGCGGGCGGCTGCGCGCCGCTGCAGACCAGGCGTTCGTGCCGCTCGATACCGCGATCGCCGGCGTGCGCGAGATCGCGATCTTCCCGCCGGTCACCGGCGGATGATCGAGGTCCGCGTCCAGGCCGGGGATTTCGATCCGGGCGCCGAGCTGGCACGGCTGGAGGCGCTGGGCGGCGGCGGGGTGGCGAGCTTCACCGGCCTCGTCCGCGGCGACGACGGCCTCGTCGAACTCCTGCTCGAGCAATATCCCGGCATGACCGAGCCCGCGCTCCGCCGCATCGCCGGGGACGCGGCGGCGCGCTGGCCGTTGGCCGGGCTGACCGTGATTCACCGTTACGGGGCCTTGGCTCCGGGCGCGCGCATCGTGCTGGTCGCTACCGCGTCGCGCCACCGCGCCGCCGCGCTCGAAGCCTGCGCGTACCTGATCGACTGGCTCAAGACCGGCGCACCGTTCTGGAAGCGCGAACGGTTCGCCGACGGCCGCAGCCGCTGGGTCGAGGCGCGCGGCGAGGACGATGCGGCGGCGGCGCGATGGTAGCGCGTCGCCGTCAGCGGATGCACGCATCGAGGGCGCTGCCGCGCACGATGGCGATCCGGCGCACGATGTTGTTGCCGTAGCGCCGGGTGAAGCCCTTCGGGTCGATCGCGCCGCGCTTCTTCGGCAGCGGCAGGATAGCGGCGATCCGCGCCGCCTCGGCTGGGCTGAGCCGCGAGGCATCGTGGTGGAAGTAGCGCATCGCCGCCGCGTTGACGCCATAGGTGCCGATGCCAGTCTCGGCGACGTTCAGATATACCTCCAGGATTCGGTGCTTGCCCCAGATCCCCTCGATCAACAGCGTGAACCACGCCTCCAGCCCCTTGCGAACCCAGGAGCGGCCTTGCCACAGGAACACGTTCTTGGCGGTCTGCTGGCTGATCGTGGAGCCGCCGCGCAGGCGCCGGCTCCGTTCGTTGCGATGCATCGCCTGTTCAATGGCGTGGAAATCGAAGCCGTGGTGGCGGCAGAAATTGCCGTCCTCGGCGCCGATCGCGGCGCGCGCCATGTTCGGGTCGATCCGCGACAGTCCCATCCAGTCCTTGGTGATGCCGTTCCCGGAGACGAGGTCGCCCAGCATCGTGATCGTCACCGGCGGCGGCACGAAGCGATAGGCGAGCACCCACAGCACCGATCCGGCGACAAAGAAGACGATGAGGCGGCCGATCCACCAGCCGATGCGATAGGGCCAGCGGCGGAGGGAAGAGCGTGCCATTCGGCCTTCCTAGGCGAGAGCGGCGGCGAGTTGAACCGTTCTGTCGGTGCGGAGTTTCAGCGCTGCCGTGCCGCCACCGAAACGAGAGCCAGACCATGAACATCGCGCGCCTGACCCTGCCATTGTCCCTCATGCTCGCCGCCGCGCCGGCCGCGGCGCAGGACCTGCGCGAGCTCTGCCCTGACCGGCCCGGGCTCGACACCCCACCCTGCACCGTCGATCCCGGCCATGTTCAGGTCGAGGTCGGGCTCGCCGACTTGACGCTGGACCGGCAGCCCGACAGCCGCACCGACACGATCCTCGCCGGGGACTTCGACATCCGCCTCGGCCTGACCGACACGCTCGAAGCGCGGCTCGGCTGGACGCCCTACGGACATGTCCGCGTGCGCGACCGCACCACCGGCGCCGTCACGCGGCGGGGCGGGGTGGGCGACATCACCGTCGGCCTCAAGCAGAACCTCGCGCAGCCGGACGGCTCCGGCTTTTCGGTGGCGCTGCTGCCTTATGCCACGCTGCCGGTCGGCCGCGAGCCGGTCGGTGCCGGCGACTGGGGCGGGGGGCTGCTGGTGCCGGTCAGCTACGAACTCAGCAAGGGCGTGAAGCTCGCCTTGACGCCGGAAGTCGACGCAGCGGTCGACGAGGACGGCAACGGCCGCCATCTCGCCTTCGGCACGGTGCTCGGGCTCTCCGACGATCTGAGCGAGAAGGTCACCGCGACCGTTGAGCTGGAGGCGCTGCGCGACCGCGATCCCGGCGGACATGAGACGCAGGAGCTGGCCGGCCTGTCGCTTGCCTGGCAGCCGCAGGACAGCCTGCAGCTCGATCTGGGCTCGAACGTCGGGCTCGATCATGCGAGCCCGGAGGTCGAACTCTATTTCGGCGTAACGCGGCGGTTCTGACGATGGCCAGCGCGATCGTCCTGCCGGCCTACGCGCAGGTCGCGGGCGGCCGCACCGTCTTCGGCTTCGTCTCGCTGACCTGGGCGCTCACCGAACTCTGGATCGTCTCGCGCGATCGGGCGAAGGTATCCGGCAGGCGGGCCGACCGCGGCAGCCGCGGCCTGATCGTCGCCGCCGTCGTGACCGCAAGCCTGCTGGCGCCGTGGCTCTGCGCGGTACGGGCAGCCGCCATCCCGCTTGCGCCGCGGCTGCTCACCATCGTCGGCATCGCCCTGATGCTCTCCGGCATCGCCTTCCGGCTGTGGAGCGTACGCACGCTCGGCCGCTTCTTCCGGGTGACGGTCACGACCCACGACGATCATCGCCTGATCGATCACGGGCCCTACCGCCGGCTGCGCAACCCGTCCTACACCGGTGCGATGATCACACTGGCCGGGATGGGGATCGCCACCGGCAACGCGGCATCGCTTGCCGTCGCGATCTTGTTACCGCTCGCCGCCTTCGCCTGGCGGATCAAGGTCGAGGAGGCGAGCCTCGGCGCGCGGTTCGGCGCGGACTACGCCGCATTTCGCGCGCGCCGCTGGGCGCTCGTTCCGTTCCTCTGGTAGCTAGGCGGGCGAAGCGATCAGACGCTTCTCGCCCGCCATCCGCATCATCGCCTTCTGCAGCTTGTCGAAGGCGCGGACCTCGATCTGCCGCACCCGCTCGCGGCTGACGCCGTAGACCTGGCTCAGCTCCTCGAGCGTCTTGGGATCCTCGGCAAGCCGGCGCTCCTCGAGGATATGCTTCTCGCGGTCGTTGAGCGCGCCCATCGCCTCGAGCAGCAGACCGTGGCGAACGTCCTTCTCCTCGGTCTCGGCGAGCCGTTCGTCCTGAAGCGGATCGGTGTCGACCAGCCAATCCTGCCACTGGCCCTCGCCGTCCTCGCGCATCGGCACGTTCAGCGAGGTGTCGCCGCCCATCGCCATGCGCCGGTTCATCGAGGTGACGTCGTCCTGGGAGACGCCGAGGTCCGTCGCGATCTTGGCCAGATCCTCGGGCCGCAGGTCGCCGTCCTCGAACGCATCGAGCTTGGACTTCATCCGCCGCAGGTTGAAGAACAGCTTCTTCTGGGCGGCGGTGGTGCCCATCTTCACGAGGCTCCACGA
>CAXTTP010000323.1:0-3320 GCA_964247195.1 uncultured Sphingomonadaceae bacterium | reverse complement strand
CGCCTCTGATCGAGATGATGCGGGTGCCGCTGTCCTCCTCCACCGTCAGATCGGCGCCGAAGCCGCGCAGCATCCGCTCGCTATGGTCCCGCGTCGGCACGGGCTCGATCACGCGGGTGACGCCCGGCGTGTTGAGCCCGGCGAGCAGGATCGCCGACTTCACCTGCGCCGACGCGACCGGCAGGCGGTATTCCTGCGGCACCGCCGGGCAGAGGCCCCGCAGCATCAGCGGCAGCGTGCCGCCGGGACTGGCGGTGATGTCCGCACCCATCATCGCCAGCGGCTCGATCACGCGCGCCATCGGCCGGCGCGAGAGCGAGGCGTCGCCGATGAAGGTGGCGGTCAGCCGGTGGCTGGCGAGCAGGCCCATCAGCAGCCGGGTGGAGGTGCCCGAATTGCCCATGTCGAGCGCACCCGCCGGCTGGAGCAGCCCGCCGACGCCGACGCCGTGAACGCACCATACGCCATCGCCGCCGCGCTCGATCGTGGCACCCATCGCCCGCATCGCGCCGGCGGTGGCGAGCACGTCCTCGCCTTCCAGCAGCCCTTCGATCCGGCTTTCGCCGATCGCCAGCGCGGCCAGCATCAGCGCGCGGTGGCTGATCGATTTGTCGCCGGGCACGCGCACGCGCCCCCGCAGCGGCCCCGTGGCCTTGAAGCCTGGGTGGGGAAGGGGCATCTGCTGCATGGGCGTCGGCTTTGACAGCGGCCTCCGGCCATGGCAAGGCGCCGCCGCTTCGCGAGCCGCGGCGCATCCCTTGCACCGCCGGCATTCGCCTTTTCTCGAGCTATCGGAGCTTTCGACAGTGATCAAATCTGAGTGGGGCGCGAAGCGCACCTGTCCTAAGTGCGGCACCCGCTTCTACGACCTGGGCAAGGCGGACCCGGTGAGCTGCGTGGAATGCGGCACCAATTGGGAGCCTGATCCCGTCCTCAAGTCCAAGCAGCCGCTGCCGTTCGACGCGCCGAAGCCGCGCGTGGAGAAGGATGAGTCGGCCGAGCTTGCCGAGGAGCTGGACGTCGACGAGGACGAAGAGCCGAGCCCCGACGACGATGTCGATCTGGGCGGCGACGACGATATCGGCGTGGCGACCGAAACCGACGAAGACGAGCATTGAGTTTCAGAACAATTTGATCTCCAGCGCCGCCTGACCTAAAGGGCGGCGCTGACCCACCGGCTCCCAGCCGGTAGATTCGGGTTATTGGGGCCGTAGCTCAGCTGGGAGAGCGTCGCGATGGCATTGCGAAGGTCTGGGGTTCGATCCCCCACGGCTCCACCATTTCCCACACGCTGATCTCGCATTATGGCGGGAGCTATGGCCTAGCTGGCCCTATTTATCAGCCGGCGACACCGCGCCGCGCCTGGAGCGGCGTCATGCCGAAGCGGGCACGGAAGGCGCGCGAGAAGTGGCTGACGTCGCCGAAGCCGCTGGCGAGCGCGACCTCGATCCGGGGCAGCGTCGTCTCGCGCAGCAGCTGCATCGCCGCGTCGAGCCTGAGGCGGAGATATTCCTGGCCGACGCTGCGGCCGACATGCGCCGCGAACAGCCGCTCGAGCTGCCGCACCGACACCCCCGCCGCCGCTGCCAGCGCGGTCCGGGAGAGCGGCTCGGCAATCTGGCCGTGCATCGCGGTGAGCGCCGCCGCCAGCCCGGAATGCGAGATCCGGTAGCGCGCCGCGATCGACCGCCGCTGCGCGCCGCCGCCGTCGCGGGCGTGGGTGCGCAGATACCATTCGCCGACCCGCGCCGCGAGCGCCGGCCCGTGCGCATCGCCGATCAGCTCGATCGCTAGGTCGAGACCGGCGATACCGCCGGCGCAGCTCAGTCGCGGCCCGTCGACGACATAGAGGCCGCGCTCGACGCGGACGGCGGGAAAGGCTTCGGCGAAGGCCGGCTCGTGCTCCCAGTGGACCGTGCAGCGATGACCGTCGAGCAGGCCGGCCCGCGCCAGCACATAGGGGCCACCCGAGACCCCGCCGATGCGGACGCCGCGCACCGCCGCCGCCCGCAGCCGGGCCAGCGTCGCCGCATCGTCGAACGAGGCCGGGTTGCCGCCGGCGCAGACGAACAGCAGGTCGAGCGGTTCGGCCCGGCCAAGCATGCCGTCGACGACGACGTCGAGCCCGCTCGACGCGCGTGCCGGCCCGCCGTCGACCGAAAAGTTGCGCCACGAATAAAGCGGCGCGCCGGACAGGATGTTGGCGGCGCGGAACGGCTCGACGACTGAGGCATAGGACATCAACGCGAAGCCGTCGATCAGCAGGAAGCCGACGCGACTGTCGCCCTCAGTCATCGGAACGTCGCTCCCGGGCTCGCACCGGCGATCCATATCGCGGATGCTCGCGACTGCAAGCATGCGCTACTCGATCTTCTCCCTCGCCCGCCAGGCGCTCGCCGGTCATCGCGGCTGGCAGCCGGCATGGCGCGATGCGGTGCCGAAGCCGCGCTACGACGTGGTCGTCGTCGGCGGCGGCGGTCACGGCCTGGCGACGGCGCACTATCTCGCCAAGGTCCACGGCATCGCCGATGTGGCGGTTATCGAGAAAGGCTGGATCGGCGGCGGCAATGCCGGCCGCAACACGACGATCATCCGCTCCAATTACGGACTGCCCGGCAACATTCCGTTCTACGAATGGTCGATGAAGCTGTGGGAGGGGCTCGAGCAGGACCTCAACTACAACGCGATGGTCAGCCAGCGCGGCGTGCTCAACCTCTATCACTCCGATGCCCAGCGCGACGCCTATGCCGGCCGCGGCAACGCGATGCGGCTGAACGGGATCGATGCCGAGCTGCTGGACCGCGACGCCGTGCGGCGGATGGCGCCGTTCCTGAACTTCACGTCGGCGCGCTTCCCGATCCAGGGCGGGCTGCTCCAGCGCCGCGGCGGCACCGCCCGCCACGACGCGGTAGTCTGGGGCTATGCCCGCGCCGCTTCGGACCGCGGTGTCGACATCATCCAGAATTGCGAGGTGACCGGGTTCATCCGTGGCGCAGACGGCCGCGTCGCCGGCGTAGAGACGAGCCGTGGCCCGATCCGCGCGAACAAGGTCGGCCTCGCCGTCGCCGGCAACACGTCGCGGCTGGCGGCGATGGCCGGGCTCCGGCTGCCGATCGAGAGCCACGTCCTCCAGGCGTTCGTGTCGGAGGGGCTGAAGCCGATCATCCCCGGCGTCATCACCTTCGGCGCGGGCCATTTCTACATCAGCCAGTCGGACAAGGGCGGGCTCGTCTTCGGCGGCGATATCGACGGTTACAACAGCTATGCGAGTCGCGGGAACCTGCCCGTCGTCGAAGATGTCTGCGAAGGCGGCATGGCGC